>JAISSJ010000123.1 GCA_031273195.1 Candidatus Fibrimonas sp. | reverse complement strand
GTTCCGGTAATAGCGAGCGGCGGAGCCGGCGAGCCAAAGCACATAGCGGAGTTGTTCGCAAAAACCCACGCCGAAGCCGCACTCGTAGCTTCAATGGTTCATTTTGGAACATACAGCATTGCGCAGATAAAGGCAGAGATGAGAAATGCGGGCATTGCAGTCCGATAATTATTTATACATAAACACGCCTATCTCTATAGCAAAATCCGTATTTGCAAGTTTTATCATATCTATGCCGAAAATCCCTTCGTTTTTGCGGGAAAATATGTGCTTAACAGGAGCGTATTCCAGTCTGCCGAGCACCCTGAGGCCAAAGGGCGATTTTTTCCAGGGCAGCATATCCCGCCCATACCCAACGGAAAACAAAGGCGAATTTCCATCTTCTACTTTTATGTAATCCAATCCGAGATGAACAAAATTTTCCGCATTCTCCTTTAACAACTCTCCGGTTGGCAAATAATGCCCAAAGGCACCTGCTACAAAACCTTCCCTTGAAAAATTCATTTCCGCCTTTGCGCCAATAGCCCAGTTTTTACTTGCGCGCCAATGCACATTCAATCCGCCAAAATTATCTACGCCACCCGCAAAAATTCTCCCTGCGTAATTTGCTCCGTAAACAAAATTCGGCGGCGGCTCCTCTTTTTCCACTATATTCAAAGCGAGAAAATCAGCATAGGAAAGGGATAGAGAAAGAAATATGGCGGCTAGAGATTTGAAGGGCATAATAATTCCCTCATCATTTTTTGCCCTGCCATCCACCTGAAGGCAAACACGGAATAAATCTGAACAAAATCTGCACCCTCGTTCAGCAAATCACGTATTTTAAAGCCGTGGTCAATTCCGCCGCAAGCGACAACGGAAAGGTTGGGGAAATGCTTTTTTGCAAGAGAGGTTTTTCTAAAAGTGTTTTCGTAAATAGGGCGCCCGGAAATTCCGCCGCTTGTGCCCTTGTCGTTCAAAACGGGCAAATAATAAGATAGTTTTTCGCTCGGATAGGTGTTACCTAATATAACGCCGTTCACTCCGGATTGAGAGAGCAAATCCAAAAGGGAAAGCAATTGCCTGTCGGTTAGGTCGGGGCTTAGTTTTGCGTAAACCGCTTTGCGGCAAGGAGAGGTTTTTCTGGAATTTTCAATAGAGCTAAATGCCTGTGCCATAAATGCGGTGTCCAAATCCAAACGGTCTTCGCCGGTATTTGGGCAGCTCACATTCACCTCCAAGTAATCCGCAGTCTTATAGGCTATTGAGAAAGTTTCCAGCAAATCCTGCAAGCGTTCCTCTTCCGCTATTCCGGGAGTTTCCGCTACGGAAATCCCAACGGCAAAATTATTTTTGCGAGCCTCGCCTATTTGCTTTTCAACCCTTGCGGAAATCTTTTCTACTCCATCGTTGTTCAAACCCATTGAGTTGTAAATAAGGCGGTTAAATTCATCCAGGCCAACCCGTGGCCTGCGCGTATTTCCAATTCTAAAATTCCTTGTGGCCGTGCCAACGGTTATCCCGCCAAGCCCAAGATTTGCGTAATTGTTTATGCCCTTGCCGTTTTTGTTCGCACCTGCGGCTAAAACCATTGGAGAGCATAAAATCACAGGCAGGCTTCCATCGGAAAAGCTTATTTCCCTTTTTTCATTTTTATAAACAAACCCGCCCCACATCGGCGAGAATTTTGCATAAAGCCCAAGGCAAGAATGCCTGAACTCCGCATGGTTTTTGAAAACACGGCGGATATAGGCTAAAAGTTTATCGCCAAAGTTAAGGGTATAATCGTAGTTAATAATCATCAGAATACTTGCCTAGCTTTGCCGCTTTTGGGTGCCGGAGAAGAAGTGTTGCTGAATATGGTTGCTGCGCTTTCCTTGGGTTGCTCAAAATGATTTCCATCGCATTCCTCCGTTACCGCATGGCTCGCCGTGTAAAGGCAATATGTACTGAGATTGCAGTATGAGCCGGCAACATTTCCGGTATAGTTGCATATCTTTTTAGAAACAACTCCGCTTGCCACAGGAAATTGAAGCTCCGGCAAATTCTTGTGAATTTGCGGCATTGAATTTATCCACACGGGCAAAGCATCTTCCGTGCCTGTATGCCCGGGCCCCATAGGAACAAAGTCATCCGTTCCAATCCATACCCCCATTGTGTATTGCCTGGTAAAACCTATGTACCAGGCATCCGTGTAATCATTTGTGGTTCCAGTTTTTCCACCGCTTGGGTGGTGAAAACCACTAGCCCAAACTCTTGATGCTGTTCCGCCCGTGTTCACTACTTGCAGCATTGTGACCATTATGTATGCAGCCGGTTTTTTCAAAACCTCGTGCTCAATCTTGTAGTTCTTTTCTATCACTTCGCCGTTTTTGCCTACTATGGCTTCTATGTAATAAGGCTCAATTCTGTTTCCGCCGTTTGGAAAAACCGTGAAGGCGCTTGTCATTTCCATGAGCGTTGCTCCCACCGAGCCAAGGGCAAGGCTGGGCACCGCCTGCAAAGGTGCTTTTTTTACTCCGAACTTGCGCGCATATTCCACAACGTTTTTCAGCCCGTATTTCATGCCAACCTGAATTGCCGGCAAATTCTGCGAAAGAGCCAGGGCTTTGCGGTAAGTCATCATTCCCTTGAATTCCTTTGAATAATTGCCCGGTCGCCAGAATTTTGATGTGTCCAGAGGGTCTGGAATTGTTATGGGGGCATCATTTACGGAATCGCAGGGTGAGGCTCCATTATCCATAGCGGTTGCATAAACAAAGGGTTTGAATGAGGAACCGGGTTGCCTTAATGTTTGCACGGCGCGATTCCATTTGCTGTCGTTAAAATCTTTTCCGCCGACCATTGCCCTGATTGCGCCGGTTTCATTCTCTATCAAAATAACACCAACTTGCGCCGGACGGTAGCGAGAGGTATCGGGATAGATGATTTTCGCCGTGTCTTTTGCCAAATAATTCACTGTAAAATCCGCATAAATGGAATCAAAGCGTTTTAGAACGGTATCATTGGGCAAATTGTATTTTTTCGCAAGCCCGAATTTGTAAATGGCTCGCTGACGAAGTTTTTTATCAACCTTTACCAACTGATCTAAAGCGGCTTTTTCAATTATTTTCTGTGCCTCCGGGTCTATGGTGCTATAAACGGAAATGCCATCCGAATACAGTGAATTTTCGCCGTATTTTTTTTCCAGGTATTTACGGATATCCTCCATATAATACGGAGCTACCACCGTGGTCACTCTTTCTTCGGTTTTTAAAGGAACAGCAAGATACTGTTCATATTCGGCTTTTGATATATAACCGGCATCCATCATGGCAAACAGAACCGTGTTTCTGCGAGAAATGGCCGCTTCGGGATTGCGGTCCGGGCGGTAAGCCTCCGGGCGTTGGAGCATACCCGCAAGCGTAGCGATTTCCGGAACGGTAAGGCTGTCCAAAGGCCTTCCAAAATAGTATTGCCCCGCAGATTGAAATCCGTAATTCCCGCCGGCTAAATAAACCTCATTTAAATAAAACTCCAGAATTTCCTCTTTGGTGTAGGTTTTCTCTATGCGTATGGCGGTCATCACCTCCCGTATTTTACGGGTGAGCGAGCGTTCCGGGGTCAAAAACAAAAGTTTTGATAGTTGCTGGGTCAGGGAGCTTGCCCCTCTCATTCTGTTCCCTGTTCTAAAACTCTCCATTACTGCGCTTGGAATGGCTAAAAGATTCATTCCCCAATGGTTCCAGAATTTACGGTCTTCTGTTGCTATAACGGCATTCTTCACCATGTCCGGTATGCTGTCTATCGGGGTCCATATCCGTTTTTCAACATAAAATTCATGAACTAAAAGCGAATCCTTATCATAGATTTTTGTGATTAAGCGGGGTTCTATGGTTTCAAGTTTTTCAAAGGACGGGAGCGTTGGGGCAAGTTTATTCCAAACGATTTTAACGGCTACAAGGGCCAAAATTATAGGAAGCCCCAAAATGAGAATCCAAAGCAACCTTTTTTTGCCGAGATTTTGCTCTTTATATACAGGTTCTTCATCCCTATCATTCCAATTCTGCATAAGGGGAATATAGAAAGTGCCAAGTAGAAAAAACTATATTTATATAGATATGGTGTCTTTCAAATATTTAGCGGCGATTTTCGCCCTTTCGGTTGCGGTATTTGCCGCTCCTGTTTCTTTTGAAAAGGCTTCGCTGGTAGCGGAAAACACTACTAAAAGCAAAAAACTGAGCATTAAACACAAGTCATTTAAAAAACGCGGGGCAAAAGCGGTGTTTGCGCCTGCACCCGATGCTGCCTCCGTAGCCGCCGTTGCGGAAGATGCCCTGCTTTACGTTTTTCAAAACGGCGAAGACAAAGGCTTTGTGATTGTAGCGGGCGATGATGCTTTTAGCCCCATTATAGGAATTTCGGATAAAGGAACCTACGACCCCGCTAATTTGCCGCCTAATTTTGCGTGGTATATTGATAATATTGAACGGGAAATGGAATTTGCTTTGGAGAATGGGCAGGTACAAACGCTGGATATAGAGAATGAATGGGAGCTTCATGCCGCCGGTGGAGCCTATGTTATGGGGGATTATTTAGTAAAAACAAAGTGGAACCAAATGGCACCGTATTGGAACAAAACGCCTACGGTAGGAGCACGGCAAACTTATACGGGTTGCGTTGCAACTACAATGGCGCAAATAATAAATTACCATCAATACCCTGAAAGTACAACCAGTATTATACCGGCATATACCAGCAGAAGCGGGCTTTCCGTTTCGGCTTTGCCTATCGTTGCCTTTGATTGGGATAATATGGCGGATACTTATAATTCAAGGAGTACTGCAGCGCAGAATGATGCTGTTGCAACTTTGATGAACGCAGCGGGACGGTCTGTTAAAATGGATTACGGGACAGGAAGCAGCGGCGCATATTCAAGGGACGCAGCAACTGCGTTTACCCAATATTTTGATTACGACAAAAGCATTAGATATGTTTATAGTTATACCAGTCCCGGCATTTCGGCAAGCGACTGGAAAGACCTTGTTATCGGACAGATAGAAAATAGTTCTCCTGTATTTTATGAGGGACAAGGCGAAAGCGGCGGACATGCCTTTATTATAGATGGATATGATGATGCCGGCAAATTTCATCTGAACTGGGGTTGGAGCGGAAGCTACGATGGATTTTTCGCGATTACCGCATTGAACCCCGGCAGAGACCAGTTCAATGACCGGCAAGGTATGATAATAAACATAATGCCGAATAAAAAAGGCAATCCGCCATCTCAAATAAAAGTGAGCCGTTTTGAAGTTTCAACTACGGATACAATGGTGAGCGCGGATATCAGGGCGAAGATGAATTACGGTGCCGATTTTTCCGGAAAGATAGGACTTGCCGTCATGTCGGACGACACCGTCAATATGGTTTTGGACTCCGCTGCTTATTCAATATCCAACTCATATTCCCAATTATTGGGGAGATATACGGTCAATTACAAAGATGCAAAACTTAAAAGGCTGTTCGGCACGGATATGCCTTTGGGAATCCTCACGTTGCAAATCGTAACGAAACGCGATACAGGTGCGTGGACTCCCGTGGGCGAAACGCGTTTAATAATAGTGAAAGCGGCAGGCACGGGAACGGTGGCTATTACCGGTTGGGTTTATGGTGATGAGCCGAATGCCCCTGTCTCTACAGGCGACTCCGGAGCCGTGAATTATGAGTACAAAGTTCAGGATGCAGATGATGAAGCATACAGTATAACAGTTCCAACCAATGCGGGCAATTACACGATTCGTGCTGCTTTTGAAGAATCGGATAAATACCTGGCTCATTCTGACACGGCGGATTTTGAGATAACCGCAAGGCCCGTCACCATTACCGGCATAACCGCCGCCAACAAGGAGTACGACGGCGACGAGACCGCCACAATTACCGGGGTTGCAACAGTCAACGGAGTAATTGACGGCGATGATGTGACCGTTATTATCGGCACAGCTTCGTTTGCCGATAAAAATGCCGGAACCGGCAAACTCGTAACATTCAGCGGTTTTTCGCTCGGTGGCGCTGATGCCGGGAACTACGTGCTGCCTGAACAGCCAGCCGGCGTCACAGCAGACATAATTGAAACATCACCCATCCTGCCCCCAATTGCCGACCGCATAATAACGCCAACCCGGAACGGCATAAACCTGGCAGTAGAAACCAATGTAACAATAGAAGTTTACAACCTGAGCGGCAAGCTAATCAACAAGCAAAACTACAATGCCGGCAATCACAGCATATCGTTTAGCCACCTGCCAAAAGGCGTATATCTCGTTCAAGCGCGATTCATGGCCAAAAAAGGGGAAACCATACTCGTGACTATACGATGACTTCCCTGAAAATTTCTATATTTCCCCCTCAAAATATTTAGGAGGAAAAGATGGAAATCAAACGTCATTATTTATCGCCAATCTATTTTGCGATTGTCGGTGCTATCCTTTTTACATGCTCGGCAGGCAGCACAACTCCAAGCTCTTCAAGTGCGCAGGAGGCCTCCCGGCAAGCCCCGCAAACTCAGGCAAAGGCCGCAACGCCGCAACTAGAAGCATTCCGCTACGAAATAGCGGATCTGGCCGATAAACTGATTCCAACAGTGGTAAGCATCAAAACCGAAGCAACCGTTAAAGATAATCCGGGCGGTTTTTTCGGAGATGATTTTTTTGACCAGTTTTTCAATTTCGGGTTTGGCAATCCGAGGCAGCAAAAACCCAGAGAGCGCAAACAGCAGGGGCAAGGCTCCGGCGTTATCGTGAGTTCATCCGGGCAAGTTTTAACCAATAACCACGTGGTTGAAGGCGCGGAGCAAATAACGGTAACACTCTCCGACAAAAGGGAGTTCAAAGCGAAAGTTCTGGGGACAGACGAGCTAACGGATATAGCTGTGATTCAAATTGAAGGCGAAGCAAAAGATTTGCCGGTAGCAACCCTCGGCAACTCGGATGCGCTAAGAGTTGGCGAATGGGTAATTGCGATTGGAAATCCTTTTGGGCTTTCCCAAACGGTTACAAAAGGGATAGTTTCCGCAAAGGGTGTTCATCAGCGCGGCATAGCGGAATACGAAAATTTTATACAAACGGATGCCGCTATAAATCCCGGAAATTCCGGCGGTGGCCTATTCAATTTATCCGGCGAGCTGATAGGCATCAATTCGGCGATTTTGAGCAGGAGCGGCGGTTTTCAGGGAATAGGCTTTGCCATACCTGTAAATTTGGCAAATAACATAATGAACGACCTGCTCAAAGACGGCAAAGTGAGCCGTGGCTGGCTTGGCGTCAGCATTCAGGATATAAACCCAAGCCTTGCAAAGGCTTTGAATTTGAACCCCGCAAAGGGCGCATTGATCAACGAGGTTTTTGAAAATTCGCCTGCGGAAAAAGGCGGAATAAAAGCCGGCGATGTGGTTCGTTCCATAGACGGCAAGGCCATAGAAAACGCAAACGATTTGAGGAATACCGTTGCTACGCTACGCCCCGGCGGAAATGCCGAATTTGAAATTCTGCGAGACGGAAAAACCGTTAAATTGAAAATAAACATAGCTTTGCGGGATGAGCATAATTTGGCAGGTGCTGTTCCGAGTTCCAAAGACGGCAAAAAGGAACAATCCGCCTCTTTATGGGGAATTCAAGCGGCTGAATTGACAAAGGCGCAAAAGAAAGAGGCCGGTCTGCCGGAATCTTCCGGCGGAGTGCTGGTGACCTCCATTACAGGCAAGTCACCGGCAGAAAAGGCCGGTTTAAGAAACGGTGATATCATTTTGTTTGCAAACAATAGGTCCATGGCTAGCTTAAAGGATTTCGATTCCGTTTTCGGTGAAAATTCCAAGACAATCGTGCTGCTGGTGAGGCGCGAACGCGCCCAATTCTATACGGTTTTGGAAAAATAAAGAGGTAGTGCTGAGTCACTGAGGCCCCAGCCCTCAGTTCCCCTCGACCCAGCACTACCAGATTCATAAAAAAAAACTATCTACCCGTAGCAGCTTGCAATCACGGGTAGAGGGTTTCAGATTTAAAAATAAGCTCAAAAAAGCAAATATACACGTACGTAAGGAACAGGGTGAACCTCGCATAACTCCATAGGTTCACATCCCGCCTGAGCGTATCCGCTAAACGTTATTGTTTCAAAAAGCATAACATAATAAATATAATAAATTTTTTCGAAAAAAGCAAGGGTTTTTAAAAAAAAATTTATTTTTTTTGCTCAATCCACAAATTCCCTGTAAATAGCCGTTATGGCCTTCTCAAAATCAACTTCGTTAACGCCTATAATTATGTTTATTTCCGATGAACCCTGGTCTATTATGCGCACGTTTATTTTCTCTTTGGCAAGTGCGTCGAAAAGCCTTGATGCGGTTCCAATCTGGTTTACCATTCCGTGGCCTACCGTTGCAATTAACGCCAAATTGTTGAAAATCTTTATTTTATTGGGCTGCATTTTATGCTCTATTTCCTTGCAAACTTCACTTTCAACTCTATGGAGCGATTTGGAATCCACCACCACGTTCATTGAGTCTATGCCGCAGGGGGAAAGTTCGTAAGAAACGCCATATTCCTCTAAAATTGCGAGAACCTTGCGCCCAAAACCCTTTTCCTTGTTCATCATGCTCTTTTCTATATAAAACATTGAAAATTCCTTGCGGCCCGCTATTCCGGTTATCACCCTTGAGGTATTTTCGGGGGTTGGCCCGATAATTGTGCCGGGGTCGCCGGGATTGTTGGTATTCTTTATGTTTATCGGAATGTTTTTTATTCTGCATGGGGCTATGGAATCATCGTGCAAAACGTTTGCCCCGCTGTATGCGAGTTCCCGTATTTCCCGGTAGCTCACGTAGTTTATGGAATGTGCATCCTTGACAATGCGGGGGTCTGCCATTAGAAGCCCGGAAACATCTGTCCAGTTTTCGTATAAGGCGCAATTGCAGGCATTGGCCAAAATACCCCCGGTTATGTCTGAGCCGCCTCGCGGGAATGTTTTCAGGTTGCCTTCCACGTCGCTTCCGTAAAAGCCCGGAATAACATAAAGGGAGTTCATGTCTGAAAAGGCGGCTGCTATGTTTTTTTGGCTTTGCGGCGTTATATTGTATTGGCTATCGAATTGTATAAGGGGATAGGCATCTATGAATTTTGCGCCCAGGAAATCCGACATGATTTTTGCGCATAAATATTCGCCGCGGCTTGCCAAAAAATCAATTGTAAGCTCGCTTGAATTTTCTCGCATGGATTCTTCAAGTTTGTTCAACTCTTCGCGTATGGTGGAACGCAGGGAAAGATCCTTAGTTATTTCAAGATAGCGTTCCTTTATCAAATTCCAAGGTTCTGAAAAATCCAGTTTTTTTGAGGCAAGGTCATGAGAGGAGTAGAACAAATCCGTTAATTTCGCTTCTTGCGGGTTGCGTTTTCCGGGTGCAGACACCACCACGATTTTTCTTTCCGGATTGCCTTCCAGAATGCATTTGACCTTACGAAACTGCACCGAATCCGCTGCGGAGCTTCCACCGAATTTACAAACTATGCGTGCCATAGGGGGTAATATAGAAAATGAGGATTAGACCCTATACCCCAAACTCAAACGTCAATTTTGCACGCAACGCACTGAGAACAATAGCATCTTATCGCTGTGGTAATGATCCACTTCGGTTTTGTTATAATACATATAGCGGCGGTAAGCGCGATAGGCATTGTACTCTGTGGCACTCCACCAATGACCGGAGTTGCCAGCATAGCGGAATGTATCTCGGTTGCTATTACCGCCCGGCAAAACCGAAAAACCGTAATTATCCGCACCATTGCCCGACTGTTCCTTATGATCGTTCCATCCGATTTTTGCTTTGAGCCTGTCTCCGGCGTTCCCTTCTCCGCCTGCAAAATCCACAAGTTTTTGCCAATCGGCGTCGCTTGGCAAATGCCAGCCGTGAGGGCAGGCTTCCTTTGCCGTAGCCCAATCATACAGTCTGCCGTACTTTGCGCAGTTTTCCAGCTTGTTACCGTAGCACAGGCTGCCTGGGGCGTTGTAATTCAAATTCTCCGCCATCCAGGTTTGCCCTTCTACTTCCACTATTTTATATGTTTCGCTATCTCTGGGATCGATAAAAAAATTTTTTGCAAAAACTGCAAAATTAAATAACCCCAGCAATATTATTGCCTTTTTAGCCATGCTAGCCCCTCCAAAATTTTTTATAATATAGAAAATTGCGTAAGCTATGAATATAATTTTTCTAAATTGTACCCTATGAAAAAAGTCCTCAAAATCCTAGGCATTTTAGCCATCGTCATTGTTGTTCTCCTAACAGTAGCTATTATTGTTGCCAGGCTTATGTTTCCCCCAGAAAAAATAAAAGCCATTGTTGAAGAGCAGGCTACAATGGCCCTGCACCGAGAGGTTTCCGTTGGAGACGCAGGACTTAGCCTGTGGCCTCTTGGGGTTAAGCTGGAAAACATAAAAATAGCGAACAACCCCGGCAAAGGATTTAGCGCAGACCCAATGCTGGATTTGCCATTGGTGGTAGTAAAAATAGACCTCGCAAAGATTTTGCAGTTGCAGTTGGCCGTGGACAAAATTTCAATTGAAGATTTGAGCTTGCTATACGAGATTATGCCCAATGGCCGAACTTCAATAGACGGCTTAGGCGGCGAACCAGACACCACAGCAAAAGAAGCCGTTAAAGATACGGCAAAACTGGATTTGTCCAGCATAGAATTACCCGGTTCACTTTCCTTGAACTCATTTAACATAAAAAACGCAAAGGTGATTTTCAACGACCGTGCCCAAAAGAGAAAAATCATATTGGGCGACATAAACCTAAACATCGGCCTTTCTCTGGACAAAACTCTTGAAAACATAAGAACATCAACAGCCCTTACCCTAAATGAAATTTCTTTGGAAGATGCCGGGCTTGGAGTTCGCAAAGGTGGCATAAGCGTGTTTTTAAACACGGACATCAATGCAAATTTGCGGTTGCAGCACATAAACGTTCAAAGCCTGTCAACCGGCTTGCAATCCGTAACCATAAACGCAAGCGGAACAATTGACCGATTTCTGGAGGATATAAAAGTCGCAGACTTGAAAATAGAGTCCAATAAGATAAATCTGGCAGAGTTGCTGAAAGAGGTTCCTGCGGGAATAAATCCTGAAATTCCAAAAGTTAAAGCAAGCGGAACAGCATCTTTTAACGCTGCCGTTAAAGGTGCCATTGTTCCAGAAAAGGTTCCGCCCGTAAGCGGAAATTTGATTTTGAGCGAGATAGCGGTAAGTCATAGCGATTTACCGGCGGGCATTAGCGGTTTAAACGGCAATATCGCATTCACCGAAAATACCGTGAGCATTAAGCCGTTTGGATTTTTGCTAGCAGGGCAACCCACAAATGTTTTGCTGGACGCAAGCAACTTGCTTTCTCCGCAACCTCTGCTTAATAATTTGTCTGTGAGCACTAAGCTGGATTTAGGAGCCTTATTTGCACTCGCAAATAAATTGATTACCATTAAGGAATTAAGCGAGCTTGCCGGAAAAATAGAAGCAACCATAGGGGCAAAGGGAATTATAGACCCTGCGCATCCCGAAAATCTTTCCGTTAACGGCAATGCGAATTTGCAAAACATAGTAGCGAAAACCCCGCTTATTCCCGATGCTGTTTCCGTTGACGGAGCGGTTAAATTCTCAAACACGGAAATTTCCGTAGAACCTGCGGTGCAAATCGGAAAATCGGATGTTAAAGTAAAAGTTCTTGTAAAAGGTTATCTGGCTATGGTAATGCCAAAACTTGCAGCCGGTAAAAAAACAAATGTGAATATAGATGTGAGTTCATCAAATCTGGAGCTGGATCGCTTGCTCCCGCCAAGCGACCCGAACAAGCCACTGGAAGAAGAAAGCGATCCGATGGAGCAATATCCCGATCTTCCGGACATAGTGGCAAATATAAATGTAAACTTGGCAAACACTGTGTTTCGCTATCTGACACTCTCCGATTTTTATCTGGGAGTTAAATTTGCAAACAACAAAGCAAATGTGGCAGGAAAAGGGCGGCTCTACACAGGTGGCTTCAATACCAATGTCGCAGTGGATTTGAGCAATAAAAAATCCGCAGATGTGAAACTCGCTTTAAATGTGGATAAGGTGGAAGCGAACGATTTTATAAGCAATGGAAAAAACAACGTTACCGGAAATTCCGAAATAGCAAAGCAAGTTCGCAACCTGGACAACACTCTTTTCGGAAAGTTCAGCATGAATATGAATGTGAACACCAAAGGATTGCCGCAGAATTTTGTCGATAATTTATCCGGGCTTATTTCCCTGCAAATAACAAACGGAAGTTTGAAGGGTTCAAAAATTCTGGGTTCCGTAGGCCGCAGCATCTCAAATTTTGACATAGCCGGGAAAAAAGTCTTGAGCAATGCCGTTCCGGTGAACAGCAAAGGCGATATGAGTTTTGAGGATTTAAAAGCGGAGTTTGAAGCAAAAGCCGGGCAGCTTTTGGTTAAGAATTTCAACATAAATGCCAAGAACCTCGGCTTGCTTGCCTTTAACGGCGGAGTAGGCTTTGACGGAACTCTTAATTTGAAATTGCAAAACACTCTGAGTTCTTCCATTAGCGCAAACTTGAACAACCTCACCAAGGCAAGCCCGGTTTCTCTTTATCAAAAAGATGCAAAAGGAAACGCTCTTTTGTTCTTTAACATAGGCGGCACATTCGCAGACCCTAAAATCACTATGGATGCAAGTAAAATGAGCAATCCCTTGAATGACCTTAAAAACGCCGCTACGGCAAAATTAAACGAGGCAAAAGACAAGGCCAAGGAAAAATTAAACGAGGAAAAGGCAAAATTAGAGGCAGCGGCTCTTGCTAAGAAAAAAGAACTGGAAAACAAAGCAAAGGCCGAGGCAGACAAATTGAAAGCAGAAGCGGACGCTAAAAAGAGAGAAGCGGAAGCAAAAGCAAAAGCAGAAGCAGACGCTCAAAAACAAAAAGCCACCGATGCCGGCAAAGACAAGGCAAAAGGAGCTTTGAAAGGCCTTAAGAAATAGCTCCGGCAGAGGGTTTAGCCACCCTCTCGCCGCTTGTAGCTATTACACGGTACTCATAGCCGGATTTGCCGTTTGCGTCTATAAATTCTTTGTCTTTAACACTTGGTTTTCCAATAAGTTCCCATTTATTGCTGTTCTTGCGTTCCACAGCAAGAACAGTGACTTCCGGGGCTATTTTCCAAACAACGCTAACTCCGTTTGCGCCCGCCGTTGCCTTAACTCCGAGCGCAGGAGGAGCAGGCGCAAAATCCACGGCTTGGGGTTCGCCGTGAACAGCTCCGGTAACACCGCCAAGAGGCTCTCTTTTGAGTTCTTTCGGCATTTTAGCAGCTCTCTCTTTGCACCAAGCTATAATTTTAGTCAGCCTTTCTTCGTTTAAACCAACATTCAAAGGCATGGCCAATTTCCCCGCAATCACATCAGTCGCAAAATCGTCATTCACAAGCATTGCAGGCCCGTTGCCGCATGCGCCCAGGCATTCAACTCTGACTATTGTGAATAAATTGTCCTTTGTGGTTTCTCCTGCCTTTATGCCCAATTTTTTTTCCGCTATGGAAATTATATTTTCCGCACCCGCCGTATGGCAGCATATATTTTGGCAGAATTGCAAAAGAAATCTCCCTGTTGGAGCATGTTTATACATGGTGTAAAAGGTTGCAACTCCCCAGGCGTGTGCCGGAGAACACCGGCAAACTTGCGCTGCCCACTTAACTGCGGCATGTGGAACCCAGCCAAGCTCGCTCTGGACAATCCATAAAACCTCTAAAAGCGCACCCTGCTCTACAGGATATTGCTTTAACAAGTGCGCCACTCTGGCTTTAATTTCCGGCAAATCCAGCTTTGTGGAAACCTCCTCATAAGAAGGCTGGCTCACTTCGCCTTTATGCCCAAGCTGCAAGTGCAAAGGTTCGCCAATGCTCTCCGCTTTTGGGTTAGACGGCGCAAAATGTGTGTTAGAAACGAATTCTATCATGATTATGAATATAGAAAATTAGCAAACAGCTATAATCACCCCTGTGCCGCATTTAAAATGTCCATAACCTCAAATTCAAAAGAGTATCCGTTTTCGCCGGTTATTTTGTTTTTTATCGCTTGAATTGCATTTGCAACGGAAGATGCGTCTCGGTTAAAGAATTTACCTATTTCGCTTAGAGAAAGCCCCGTTTGCTTGCTTAAATAAATGGCTATTTGGCGAGGCTTGTTCACTTTTGCCATGCGGCTTTTTCCGCAAAGAGATTCTACCGGAATGCCGTAGGCTAGGGCAGCCGCTGTGGCTATGGATTCTATTGAAGGTGTTTTGCCGTTCGTGTTTTTTTCTCCGTAAATAGAACGGATCATTTTCGGAGTTATTTCGCATTTTAAGTGTGTCTGCCTTGCCGCAAGCTCGTTTATAGCCCCTTCAAGCGAACAGATATTCTCGCCCAGCTTCTCTGCTATTAATTTCCAGCAATCTTCAAGTGCTGCTGCTGGCAACCCTTTTTCCTGCGCTTTTTGGCGCAAAATGGCTATGCGTGTTCGCAAATCAGGTTTTTTAAGCTCGCATTTTATACCCATTTTCAAAAAATTCTCAAAATCGGTTACGGGTTGATTTTTGCACTTGGGATTAATGGAAATAACTATGGAGCGGCCCTTGTTTTTTAAGTTTTTTAGTATGTTCAAAAGTTCATTTTGCGCATTTTGAGAATTTTCATGGCTGTAAATATCTTGCAAATTGTCAAATATTAACAGGTCTGCTTGGTAAAGAGCCAAATTTCCATTGTTCCTCTCTTTGAAAAAACGGTCCGAATCCCATAAAACGGCTTTTTTAGCCCAGTTTGCAGATGCTTCGTTGCCAATGGCGTGGAGCAAATGGGTTTTGCCTAGCCCCGCCGCACCCTTTATCGCTAGAAAATTATCATGTTCGCTTGGCTTGGCTGCTATTATTTTTGCGCATTCCAATGCGAATTCGTTGGAAGTTTCAGCTATAAAATTATCCAACCTGTATTTTTTGCAAAAATTGCTGCGTTTGGCAATTTCAGGCTTTTTAAGCTCAGGAACTTTTGCTAACCGGCTTTCCTCTTTTATTTGATGAGCAAAAACGGAAATTTTATTTATGTCAGGGCTTATGTTTTGAGCGATTTTCAAGAAAGATTCGTAAAAACACCCTAAAAACCATTCCTTGGCAAATTCGCTTGGTGCTTCAATGCTCAGTATGCCGTTCTCCGCCGATATGTGCTTTATTGTAGCGAGCCATTGCAAATCACGGGCTTCTTTGGATTTAGAAAAAAATACCGAAAGGCACTGCTCCCAGAGGAGGAGAGCAGGCTGTTCGGCAGCGTTTAGATTGACATTCACAAACACACCTAAAATATCCAAAAATTTTCGGAACTTTACAAGGGCTTATCATGAGCTCTAGCTATAAAAGCTTGCAACTCTTGGCTTTTTTATTTTTTGAAATTTGTTAGCAATTTATTAACATGGTATTAACAAGTTATAACATATATATTAACAAGTTATTAACTTATTATTAACAGAATTTTTTATTTTGGGCTTAACCGGTTTGGGTTTCAAAATGGAACTATAAAAATCCCGATAATGTTTCAAAATGAAACGTTGTTAGTTGAAAATCGCTGTTTTTCGTTCAAAAATGCTGTTTTTTATTATGGCACGGCTTTTGCCTCTAATTAGAGCAAAAGAAAATTTTCACTTAACCGAGAGGTAAAATATGTCCATTAAACCGCTTGCAGATCGAGTTTTGATAGAACCGATTGAAGCTGAAACCAAAACGCAGGGTGGAATCTTTATTCCAGATAATGCAAAGGAGAAACCCATGCAAGGCATAGTAAAGGCTGTTGGCGCAGGCCGCAAGAGCGACAAGGGCGAATTTATAGCCATGGAACTCAAAGCGGGCGACAAAGTGCTTTACGGCAAATACAGCGGAACCGAGGTTACCGTTGACGGCATTAACTATCTCATCGTTAAAGAAAGCGATGTTTTGGCAATTCTTTAACAAAAGGAAAAACAGGAGAAAACAATGGCAAAGCAGTTGAAATTCGATGTTCAGGCCCGCGAAGCTCTTATGCGCGGCGTAGATAAACTTGCAGACGCAGTGAAAGTAACGCTTGGCCCAAAAGGCCGTAACGTTATGCTCGGCAAATCCTTTGGCGCACCCACAGTCACAAAAGACGGTGTGACAGTTGCCAAAGACATTGAGCTGGAAGACTCGTTTGAAAACCTTGGTGCGCAAATGGCGCGTGATGCGGCTTCCAAAACCAGCGATATAGCAGGTGATGGAACCACAACCGCAACCGTTTTGGCTCAATCCATAGCCCGCGAGGGTTTAAAAAATGTTGCAGCCGGCGCAAACCCAATGGATATAAAGAGGGGTATTGACTCTGCTGTTAGCGCAGTTACAGAAGCTATAAACAAGGCTTCCGTAAAGGTGAACGGCAAGGAGCATATAACTCAGGTCGCTTCCATTTCCGCAAACAACGACCCGGAAATAGGCAAATTCCTTGCGGATGCAATGGAAAAGGTTGGCAACGACGGCGTTATCACCCTTGAGGAATCCAAAACCGCCGATACCACACTTGAGGTTGTTAAAGGGATGCAATTTGACCGTGGGTATTTAACCCCGTATTTTGTGACCAACACCGATACAATGGAAGTTCAGTTGGAGAATCCCAGCATTTTGCTATACGATAAAAAAATCAGTTCCATGAAGGATTTGCTTCCCACTTTGGAATACATAGCCAAGTCCGGGAAATCCCTGCTCATAGTAGCCGAAGATGTTGACGGCGAGGCTCTTGCAACGCTTATCATAAACAAGATGCGCGGGGCAATCAGGGTTGCTGCTGTTAAGGCACCTGGCTTTGGCGATCGCAGAAAAGCGATGCTGGAAGATATTGCCGTTTTAACGGGCGGCGTATTGGTTAGCGAAGAGACCGGCTCAAAATTGGAAGATGTTCAGCCCGACGTTCTCGGCCAGGCTAAGTCTGTAATCATAGACAAGGACAATACGACCATAGTGGAAGGCGCAGGAAAATCCTCTGATATAAAGGCTCGTGTTGGGCAAATCAAAAAGCAGATTGAAAGCACCACCAGCGACTATGACCGTGAAAAGTTGCAGGAGCGTTTGGCAAAGCTTTCCGGCGGTGTTGCCGTTATTAAAGTGGGCGCAGATACCGAAATTGCCATGAAGGAGAAGAAAGATCGCTTTGACGATGCCCTTCATGCAACCCGTGCTGCTATTGAAGAGGGTATTGTTGCCGGTGGCGGCGTAGCCTTTATCCGTGCGGCTTCTGCAATAGATTCCTTGAAATTTGAAAATCCCGACCAAAAAACCGGAGCAAAGATAATTCACCGCGCATTGGAAGAACCTTTGCGCCAGATTGCCGAAAACGCCGGTTTAGAGGGTTCTGTTGTGGTTAATAAGGTTAAGGAAGGCAAAGGCGATTTTGGTTACAATGCCAAGACCGATGTTTACGAAGACCTTTCCAAAGCTGGTGTTATTGACCCGGCAAAGGTTTCCAAAACCGCTCTTTTGAAAGCAGCTTCCATTGCCTCTATGATTCTCATAACGGATTGCGTTGTTGCCGAGAAAAAAGAGGAAAAGCCCGCAATGCCCGGAGGCATGGGTGGAATGGGCGGCATGGGCGGAATGGATATGTAATTATTTGAACCTTGATATGCTTATTTATAAAGGATTTGCTTGATTTTATCGGGTAAATCCTTTTTTATTTTCTATATTTTTTCTCCCGGAGGATTTTGATGACGGATAAACTTTGCAAACACTTAACGGCGGGCTTTGCCGGTTTGATTGCTTTTATAACATACGCTATAACTATGGCTCCAACCGTGAGTTTTTGGGATTGCGGCGAATTTATAGCCAGTGCCCACACCCTTGGCATCCCTCACCCTCCCGGAACCCCGTTTTTTGTGTTTTTTGCGCGGGCAGTGATAATAATGCTGCCCATGGTAGAGGAAATTGCAAAGAGAGTCAATTACATATCGGTTTTCGCATCGGCGGCTACGGTTTATGTAACGGTGCTTTTCGCTTGGGCTTTGCTGGTTAGGTTGAGCAAGAATGCTTCCAGATTTATTTTGACGGCATCTTCTCTTTCCGCCGGGCTTTTGCTGATGTTCTCGGACACATTCTGGTTTAACGCCGTGGAAGCCGAGGTATATGGCTTTGCGATGTTTATAGTGATGCTGATTTCCTATCTCGCTCTGCTCTATTTGGATTGCAAAGACGAGAAACGGGGCAGCCAGTACCTGGTTCTAATATGCTATCTGGGATTTTTGGGCATTGGTGTTCATCTTTATACAATGCTTACCATTCCCGCTATATTCATACTGCTTTTGTTCGCAGACAAAACCCCATTTAAAACGCTCGTAAATAGATGGCCAATATGGGTTACCGGCACCGTTCTGTTCTCGGCTGTTTATGCGGCCTCAAACTTTATATCATGGTCTATAATTCTTTTGGTGGTTCTGTTTATAGCATGGCTTGCAATCAAAAAAAGTTCTTATAGCGCGAATTTTTGCAGAGACATAGCCCTTTCCCTGGCGTTTACGGTTGTGGCTCTCATAGGTTACAGCACACACCTTTATATTCCGATTCGCTCGGAGTTGAACCCGATTATAGATGAGAACGACCCGGAAATAAACTTCAGAGACGAAAACGGCAATTTGCTGCTTGGCAATCTTCTGCCGAATGGGGAAAACTGGCGGGCTTTTTACGATTACTTGGAACGCAAGCAATATGGCTCCGAAAGCATGATAAGCAGAGCTTTTTACCGCCGCGCCCAACTGGACAACCAAATTCTGGTATTTCCTCATATGAGCTACGGCGGCTACCAGATAGCGCAATACACTCCGTTCAAGGTAGGCCAGGTTACCTACTACCAAAAAGGTCTTTACGCCATAGACCCGGAAGGAAATGAACCCCTTGAGCGAGGCTCTTTAAAATTCCCGACTCTTATGGCAAGCATAGGCGAAAATGAGCCTGCCCAATCCATTATATTCCTGCTCTTTAACGGGCTTTTGATTTGGATTATAGCCATAGCTTGCAGAAAAAACAGAACCGTAGGCATTTATCTGTCTTTGCTATACGGTATTTGTTCCGCAGGCCTTATATGGTATATCAATTTTGCGGACGGTACCAAGCCTGAGGAACGCGATTATAATGCGTGGTCAGAAAGAATAACTTTTTTCGTAAACGAATTTTCCAAGCAGGGAATGGTTATGGTATCCAGCATTCCGGACCCCAATGCACTCTTGGATATCCAGCGCAAGATTTACACCGATTACAGCAAAGGAGAAAGACCGAGCAAGCATGAACAAAACTCGGCATGGAAAAACTGGGAAAAGATACAGGCAGCATTTCAAAGCGCAGGTTATCAGGCACCGTCCCTGCCAACACCGGTGCATTTGGAGGTCAGGGAAAGGGATTATTTTTACACCCCCGCATTTATATTCATGTCCTTGCTTTACGGGCTTGGCATAGGATTTTTGCTTTTGAATATTCAGCAAAGGAAAATAATTTTGCTGAAACCGAGCGGGATTGCAATTGCCGTGCTTTGCGGTGCAATTCCCCTGTTTGCAAACTACAAGGAGCATAACAGGGCGAATTTATGGGTGCCTTGGGACTATGCATATAATTTGCTTATGAGCTGCGAACCGAATGCGATTTTATTTACCAACGGAGATAACGATACTTTCCCGCTTTGGTTTGCTCAGGAAGTTGCAGGCATTCGCAAAGATGTAAGGGTTGTTAACCTAAGCCTTGGCAATACCGACTGGTATATAAAGCAAATGCTGGATAATCCGCCTGTTCTAAAACTTGGCTACGATAAAGCCGGCATAGACAAGGGACTTGTGATTTCCGAGAGCAATTTCGACAAGCCATTGTCTAAAATAGACTATTGGGTTAGATTGGCGGAAGAGCGAATACCGGCTCTCGCCAGCCAAATCGAGATTTTAAATGCTCGCCTGGACTCTGCCGCTAACGCCGCAGATTATAAAAAAATAAACGATAATTTGGCC
>JAISSJ010000048.1 GCA_031273195.1 Candidatus Fibrimonas sp. | reverse complement strand
GCGGCTGCGGCGATATTGACTATAGCAGCAGCCTTGAATAGGACTCTGTTCATGATAGAACCTCCTTGAGGGGTTGAAAATGATATGAGAAAACGCCCTCTAGGATGGGGGTTTTTTATTGGGATTTTTGGCGGCGATTGAATCAAGGTTCAGACAAGAAAATCCTCTCCTTGATGGATTGATAATCTAGCCCCTAAACTATACTGTGAGGGGGAGGGGGGGTCTAAAAATGGATTTGAAATTAATCGGCTTTTACAATAGGCTTTTTAAATATAAAACTGCTTGCAAACAACAATACAATCCCTATTGTAACCCAGGAATCCGCCAAATTAAATGTAGGCCAACGCTCAAAAATAAAATCCGGAAAATCAAAGTCTATAAAATCCACCACCTTGCCTATGCGCAAACGGTCGCAAAAATTCCCAAGCGCACCGGCTATTATCAAAACAATGCCTATTTTGGACAGGTAATCCTGCTTGTGCAAACCCCTGAAAAAATAAACCGCCCCTAAACACGCTATAACGGTTAAAATTCCAAAAAATACGGTTGGCGAAAGCCAGGGTATAAGGCTCTGCGGGCTCATGGAAAAAGCAGCCCCCACGTTGTACGCAAGGGTAAAATTGAGCAAACCTTCACCATCGCCTATAATGGGAATTCTCCAGCCAAGGTCATGGGAAGCCGCCCAAAATTTGGTAATTTGGTCCAGAATAAGGGCTGTAGCAGCGATAACAAAGTAAATGCGAGTTTTCATTCGGAAGTCAATATAGAAATTTTCTATATTGCCGCTATGCGTTTTTTACCCGTTATTGCACTGCTTGTGTGCGCGGCTTTTGCCGCAGATGTCTCTTTTGAAGGAACTTTGGAAGCCGATTACGGAAATTATCTTGAAAAGGATTTTATAGTTAATAATGCTGCAAACCATGACCTGCGGTTAAAAATGAACGTGGATATGGACGAAAATGTACGCGTTATTGTAGGTGCTGCTTCTAAAAGCTTAATTCCTGGCTCAGGTGAATACTCAAGGATTCGCCATAGGGACGGAGCCACCCCCATAGGCTCCGACAGCAGCCGTTGGGTTCCGTTTGTATTTGACGGAATTTCCTTGGAATGGACTGTGAGCAGAGGCCTCACTTTTATTTTCGGCGACCTTTTTTATTCCTTTGGCAGTTTTAATTATTATTACTGGCGCAATCCCGATTATCACGCTGCCGTTCTCCCAACTCAAGGGATGCGAGGCGTGGGCGCAAGACTGGGGGATGACGGCTATATCTATTTAGGCGCAAGCGATGCAAACAATAAATCCGGCAGAGTTGCGGCAAGTTATGCATTTGCCATGCCGGGTCTTAACCAGGTGAACAACAAGTTTACCCTTGCACCGATGATTGATTTTATAAAAGGCGGCGGGCGCAACCATCGCTATACCTTTGGCGTTGATGCCAATTATTCTCGCAGCTACACGGACCTTAACTATGCTGTCCGTGGCATTTACGGGCTTCACCCGAGCCACGGAAATTTTGTGAATACTTTCACCGTTGAACCCAGCTTTAACTACAAGAGCTTTAGCCTGGCAGGTACAGGCTATTGGGCAATACTCTCGGATGATGCCGATACCACAAGAAAATCAGTGACAATTGATGACATCTACACTACGGACGAAAAGCTCATCTATGTGGAACCGGCTTATTCCTTCAACAAAAGGTTTAGCATGGGGCTTGGCTTTGAGTGGCACAAGCCGGAAACAGACGATTGGTTTTTAATCGCACCTACCGGTTATTTATATCCAACCGCAGGTGTGGATTTATCATTTTGGATAAGCTATGCAATAACGGAAGGGCATAATAATCCGGGTTTTGGAATAAGCTCATCGGTCAAATTTTAGCCCGTGCTAATCTCTTTGATAGCCGCTGTTGCAGAGAACGGCGTGATTGGGAAAAACAACAAGCTGCCCTGGCACTTGCCGGGGGATTTGCAGTTTTTCAAAAAAACAACCCTGGGCAGCCCGCTCATAATGGGCCGGAAAAATTTTGAGAGCATTGGCAAAGCACTCCCCGGCAGAACAAATATAGTGTTGACCAGAAACCCGAATTTCGCAAACGCAGATTTAAAAATTGCCCATTCGCTGAAAGAGGCCTTTGAAATTGCGCAGAAAACAGGCGCAGACGAATGTTTTGTAATAGGCGGAGCGGAGATTTACAGGGAAGCGCTGCCCTTTTGCCAAAAACTCTACATCACAAAGGTGCACGGAACATTTGAAGGCGACACCTACATGCCCGAATTTGAAAAGGATTTTCGCAAAGTAAGCAGCGTGAGCAATTTCAAGGACGAGCAGAATGAATATGAGTATGATTTTGAGATTTTTGCGCGCTAACTCGTATTTTTTCCGATTATCTATGCAAAATTTACTATATTTATGATATGCTTCACGGTATTTTAGATAATTTCGGAGTAGTCCCGTTGCGCACGGCAAATCTTTACGCCTCGCTTGCAAATTACAATTCCCCAAAAGATAAAATTTCATATATGGAAAAAAAGGGGGAATTGATAAGAATAAAAAAGGGGTTATACGTATGTTCGGCAAAAATTCACGGACTGCTGCTCTCTCGGGAACTTATAGCAAACCATTTATACGGGCCTTCTTATGTTTCACTGGAAAGCGCGCTTTCTTTTTACGGAATTATACCGGAGAGAACGGAAATTTTGCGTTCCGTAACATTTAAGAGGAGCAAAAAATTTCAAACTCCACTTGGTTTATTTGAATATCAAGGCATTCCAAAACAAGTTTATGCCATTGGATTTAAACAGGAATTTGCAGGCAAGGACTGTGCCTATTTAATTGCAACCCCGGAAAAGGCTTTGTGCGATTTACTGCTCACAACTGCGAATTTGAGATTTTCATCTAAAAAATCCATGCTCAATTTTCTAGAGCAGGATTTGCGAGTTGATTTTTCCGCCATAAGATGGAATACCCGCATTGTTCAAGAATGCGCAAAAACCGGTAAAAAATCCAAAGAACTGCTATATTTGAAAGAGGTGCTGAATGAATGCGTTTGATAATATGCTTTTTCAATACAAAGCCGCAACAATAGAAGAAAAAAACAATGCGCTTAGAGAGGTTATGCAGCAAATTGTGCTTGCGGGGCTTTCTCGCAGCGATTTTTTTGAGAAAGCCGTATTTTATGGCGGAACCTGTTTAAGACTTTTTTACAATTTGCCAAGATTTTCCGAAGATATGGATTTTTCACTGTTGCAGACAAATGAAAATTTTGATTTGCGAAACTACTTTCCTTTTATAAGAGATGAATTTTTATCAATGGGAAAATCCGTTGAACTTTCCAGAAAGGAAAAATCGAAAAAAACGAATATTGAATCCGCTTTTTTGAAGGATACTTCGCAATTTTACGATATAAAATTTCAAACGATAAAGCAGGTAAAAATAAAAATTGAAGTGGATATTTTACCGCTCTTAAATTTTGAAACCGAAAATAAATTGCTTTTGCAACCGTTTTCTTTTAATGCTCGCTGTTTCACTTTACCGTGTCTGTTTGCCGGCAAAGTACATGCGTTTCTGTTCAGAAACTGGAAAATGAGAGTTAAGGGACGCGATTGGTTTGATTTTGAGTGGTATGTTCAAAACAAAGTTCCGCTCAACTTAAAGCATTTCATGGCCAGAGCTAAACAATTTGGCGACCCGGACGGAAAGATAAATGACGAAATTTCCTTGAAATTTGCCCTTGAAAAAAGAATAAAATCCGTTGATATAAATGCAGTTAAAAACGATGTGATGCCTTTTTTAAAGGAACCCCGCCGCACAAAAATTTGGAGCAGGGATTATTTTTTGGAATTGGTCAGGGGGATAAATTTCTCCCCCTCCTAACACTCGCCAATTCCTCAATGCTTCCGTTCAGTTCTGCCTCTTCAAGCAGCTCCTCCAGCAAGCAGGGCATTCTCCAACTCCAGTTTTGAGCGCCTACGGTGCCGGGTATGTTCACCCTGTCCATGTCCGGGTCTTGCGGAATGAATTTTTGCGAAAGAGCCATAAAATCCTGGAGGGGCAAAATGGCCAACAGGCTGTTGGAGTTGAACAGGTTTTCAATTATCGGCTTTACATTCTCTGCCGCCAAAGTTGCAGGAGCCTTGCCGCTCTGCCCAATGTGCTTCCAATATAAATCCTTGTCAAAATCTTGCTCGTTCCAAAGGCCAATAAGCGTGGAAGAATCGTGGTTGCTGGTTGTGCAAACGGAAAGCCTAGGATACTCTGAAAGCGGAATATAAGGGCTGCCCTCTTGCTTCCAGTTGCGGCTCCACCGCTCCACCCTGAGCGCCAA
>JAISSJ010000004.1 GCA_031273195.1 Candidatus Fibrimonas sp. | reverse complement strand
CTTAGAAACAGGATACATAAGCCGCACAGCAGGCGAGTTTCTTAAAGCGACTAGCGGTTGGAATTACGAAGGCAATGGCACGGATAATTACGGTTTTTCGGCTCTGCCGGGCGGTCGCTGCTACTCGGATGATGGCAGTTTTGACGTTGTTGGCTATTATGGTTACTGGTGGAGTGCCAGTGAACACGAATACGCTGACGAATACGAGCATTGTCGCGATATCGCATACGGCCGCCGCATTGACTACGACGAAAAAATCATTATCTGGACACGAAGCAGTAAATCTGAGTTGTTCTCTGTTCGTTGCCTCCGAGACTGAGGCATAAATTTTACTACCTTTCCATCATGCTCAATCCCAAAAAACTCATTTTGTTGGCGGTATTCATTTCTTATGCCTATTCGAGCGATAACACAGTGACCTACGGCGGGCAAACATACAAGACAGTGAAAATAGGCGAACAAGTTTGGTTTGCCGAGAATTTGAATTACAAAGCCGAAGGCAGTAAATGCTACGGTGAAAAAGGCAAAGTCATAGTAGGTGGGGACGCCGTAGCAGGTTTGAGCTATTCCGGTTTATCTGTTGTTCCCATAACAAAAATATTACCGGACAATGAAGTACAAGCCAATTGCGCAAAATACGGGCGCTTATACAACTGGGAAACAGCCATGAAGGTATGCCCCAAAGGTTGGCATTTGCCGAGTAATGAGGATTGGGAGAAATTATTCCGCTTTGTAGATGGCAATACAGGTTCTATATTCAAACAAATCAATACTTATGATAGCCCCACGGCAGGCAAACATCTTAAAACGGCTAGCGGTTGGCAGAGTAGTAGAGAATCTAAAAGTTGGAGTCTTTACGAAGACCAAAACAATGGCACGGATGATTACGGTTTTTCCGCCTTGCCGGGTGGCGAGGGCGATGATAAATACCATACTTTCAACTGGGTTGGCGAACAAGGCAAGTGGTGGAGTGCCAGTATTAGGCGGCATAGAGACATTAATGGGCATTATAGCAAAAGCGTTTACCATCTCGGTACGGGCAACATAGATGGATTTTTGTGGGGAATCTTAAACCCTAAGAACAATTACCTATATTCCGTCCGTTGCGTCCAGGACTGAAGCACGGAGTGCAACCGCTGTCTGAACCATGATTCACTTTTTCTACCTTACCCCCATGCCCCCCAAACATCTTGTCTTTGCCGTGCTGTCCTTAGCGGTTTTTGCCTATTCGGGCGATAACACGCTGACCTACGGCGGGCAAACCTACAAAACCGTGAAAATCGGCAAGCAAGTTTGGTTTGCGGAAAATTTGAATTACGAAGCAGAAGGCAGTGTATGCTACGAAAACAACCCCGACAACTGTGCAAAATACGGGCGGTTATACGACTGGGAAACGGCTATGAAGGTTTGTCCAAAAGGCTGGCATTTGCCCAGCAACGCAGAATGGGACCAATTGTTCCGATTTGTAGATGGCGATACAAGCTCAAAAAGCCCTCACAAAAGCCTTACGGCAGGCAAGCACCTGAAAGCGGCTAGTGGTTGGGATATAAATGGCAATGGCACAGACTATTACGGTTTTTCGGCCCTGCCGGGCGGCAACGGCCTTTCGGATGGCAGTTTCTACAATGTCGGCGAAAAAGGCCTCTGGTGGAGTACCAGCGAGCACGTCTTCGCCTTTGATTCCGATCTCTTCGTTCACTACAATGCCTACAGGCGAAATATGCACTGCTACGGTAATAGCATTTACTTTGACTACGCAAGCAAGTCCAGTCTGTATTCCGTGCGTTGCCTCCAGGACTGGGGCACCAACGCAATAACCCACGCCAACGCAATAACCTACGCTAATAAAACCTACCAAACCGTGAAAATCGGCACACAGACATGGCTTGCGGAGAACCTGAATTACGAAGCGGAAGACAGTGTATGCTACGAAAACAACCCCGCCTACTGTGCAAAATACGGGCGATTATATGACTGGGAAACTGCTTTAAAGGTTTGCCCCAAAGGGTGGCATTTGCCTACAAATGAGGAATGGGATAGATTGTTTCGTTTTGTAGATGGCGATAAGGGTACAGAAAGCCCTTACGAAAGCAAAACGGCAGGCAAGCATTTGAAAGCGGTTAATGGTGGTTGGAGGAAATATAATAAGACATACGATGGCAATGGCACAGATGACTACGGCTTTTCAGCCTTGCCGGGCGGTGCCAGATTTTCGTATGGCAGTTTCAAAAATATCAACGATGTCGGCTACTGGTGGAGTGCCAGTGATGATAAATTTTTCGCCGCCTACATCCGGATCATTGGTTGCTTCAATGCGAATGTACATTGGAGCAACGAAGACAAATACCGCCTGTTTAGTGTCCGTTGCATCAAAGACTGAAGCATAACTTTCATGGTGGTAAGCTACCTTGCCGATTTTCACTTACTATATTTCTCTACGGAGGTAAGGCTTTATGTTCTTTGAAGAGAATGTTTTATTGATTGCTATATTAATTAGTGTCATATCAATTGTATTGCATATAATAAAAAATAGAAATGAAAAGGGTTTAAAAAATATTATGATAAATATTATAATAAATATTGCTTTAATAATTTTAATCGGAATAATTTGTGGTTTTTTATCATTGTTAGTTGGAGATAGAGAAATTACACCGGAATCAGTAATATCTCAAGGAAAATTTATATTACCTACACTTATATTTGTAAATGTTTGTGGATATTTATTCTTAATAAAGAATATAAATAAAATACATCTGACAATAATATGTCATGTATTATTCACTATATTAACAGTAATAATGTTTGGTCTGGGGTATCTAGTTCTGGGTAAACCCAAATGGTTCTTTTTTTTATATCTATTAGGAATATTTCCACTAGATGATACAGAACTAGAACTAATTACACTCTCCGAAGTTTTGTCGTTTGCAATAGTTGTACAAAATTTATTTTCATATCTAATTGCAAAAGGAATTTTGAAGATGAATAATAAAATAAAGGGCATAAAGGGCAACTTCAACCACAAAAAAAAATCTAAAATTCCATTTTTGCTGGCGGCATTAATTATTCTTATCTTGGCATTAATTTCAGGCGATTCAGACGATGACTATCCAAGCTACAACTCAGTAACCTACGGCGGGCAAACATACAAAACCGTAAAAATTGGCACACAGACATGGCTTGCGGAGAACCTGAATTACAAAACAGAAGGCAGTGTATGCTACGAAAACAACCCCGCCAACTGTGCAAAATACGGCCGCCTATATAATTGGGAAACGGCAATGAAGGTATGCCCCAAAGGGTGGCATTTGCCCAGCAACGCAGAATGGGACAAATTGTACCACTTTGTAGATGGCGATACAAGCACAGAAAGCCTTTACAATAGCATAACAGCGGGTAAATATCTGAAAGCCAAGAGCGGTTGGAATGAAGAAAGCAATGGTACAGACAATTATGGCTTTTCCGCCCTGCCGGGTGGCCGTTTTTCGGGTAGCAGTTTCGTCGGTGTCGGCGAGGTCGGCTCCTGGTGGAGTGCTAGCGAACAAGTGTACGGCAGCGGTGCATACAGCAGGGGCATGAACTACACCTACAACGGTGCATATTGGGGCATCTACGACAAATTTGGCTTGTTTTCCGTTCGTTGCATCAAAGACTAAAGCTCAAAACACCGCCGCTAACGTAGCAAAAGCGAATCCAAGTACCGCTCCGGCTTCTTGCTGTTTATTATTTTCATAAACTCATTCCATTTAGGTACGCATAAATCCCGATTATAGGTTTCAAATACATCAGTATTGCCAGAAGATTCTACTGTAAGACTCCAATACGAAATATCCAAAATCGCATAGTTATTCAAATTCTTGCGGCAGCACATATCCCGTGTCTCCAGTTTAGTCTTTTTGTAAGCCGGACATAGTTGCAGATTGTTCAGAAAATCCATCCATTCTTCCATAGAGAGTTCTGCCTTTAGCAAAGCTCCATCTTCACTTCTGCTAAATTTGTATTCTATAAGCGCGCCTGTTGCCGTTCTATCCAAATTGATATCAATGGCTTTGTCCAGCAAACTGCTAAAGGCATCAAACTTCATTGACTTTGCATAAAGTTCAAAGTCGCTTATGGGCTTGCCGAATCTTTTTTTGTATCCGGCTTTCAATTTATTTTCCACCTCCACTGTTGCCGAATCTTTTTTTGCCTTTGCCCTTATATCGTTTATCTCCTTTATAAACTTATCCCAGCCGGGCGGATATTTATTGTAGCCAAAGTAACCCTGCGGTTTAAAATTATTAGAACTAAAAATGTAAAGACTATATTCATCATTGGACCTGGTTTGAGATTTCGCTTTGCCGTATTCCTTTTCCCAATTCGTAAAAGGGCTTTTGTATAAGGCGTTTATAAAATCCAGCCAGTCTTCTGTGGAAAGTTTTACACCTTCTTCCGGTCCGTATCTATAACGGTCAACAGCGTAATACGCAACAGCCCCCGTTGCTGTTCGGGTTATTATTATTTGAGAAATGGAATAGATAGGCGTTTTGTTTGACATTTCAAAGTAAAAATTTACCTGCTCCGTTGATAGTTCCCGCTCCGTCATGGGCCTTCCAAACCTCTTTTCGTATTCCCTTTGTAACCTGCTTTCCAGTTCTTGCGATGTTCTCTTTTTAATACCGGTCATCAATTTCATAAATTCTTCCCAGTCAGGAGGGTAAACGGAATAGCCGCTTGAGTTGTATTCGGTACCGTCGGGAAGGAGTATTTTTACCTCCCATTCTCTCCAGCGTTGCCTTGTTTTGCGATAAATTCTCTCCCATTCTGTAACGCCTAGTCTCTGTATGGTGTTTGCAAAATTTTGCCACTCTTCTTCGGAAAGATTTGTTTCCAGAGCCACGCTATTCCTCTTATTAGCAGTCATTTCGAATTTTGCAACAGCACCTGTGGCGGTTTTGCTCACCGATATATCGGAGGGGTAATCACCGTTTTTAAATTTAAAATTAAAGACATAGTAGGGGTAATCACCATAGCGAAAGTTAAAGTTATACCTGTTCTTTTTTTCCTTTTCCTCTTCTTCCTTTGTAAGGTATGGCTTGTTTTCTTTGAGGGCTTTCTCCAAACGCTCCCAGCGTTCTTTGTTAGAACATTCCTTTTCGCTCCAATTGGGGGCGGGTTTCTTAAACCGTCTTTCATAAGATGCCAAATGCTTGCCAACCACGTAATTCTTCAAACCATAAGAGTAATCAAGCTCAGGCTTGTTTGTTTTAATGGTTTTTTGCAAACGTTCCAAATGCTCCCTGTCCGAACACATATACCACCAGGGGGCACGTATTCGGAACTTCATTTCATAATCCGCCTTGGCTTTTTTCAATTCGGCTTTAAGTGCGGGATTTTCCTCTTTTTCAACTATATCCAGTTTCGCTGTTTCTGCTTCTATGGCATCTTCCAGCATCAAGAGCAATTCCAAATCCGTGCATTGCTTGCATTCGGGAACGGGTTTGTCGAATTGCCTCTCATATTGCTTTGCCTTGCTGCTTAGCCAATAGGCTGTTATCTCCGCAGGCTTCACGCAAAGACTATTGTAATGGTAAGTGTCTTGCTCTGCGATTCTGCACCCGTTTGTGATGGTTTTATATTTTGCCAGCAACAAGGCATCCACATTAGCCTCGCCAATGGAATCCAAAACAGGGGGATTATTGTAGGGATTGTCTTTAATGCAGCGGACTGAGCAGCCTAATTTATCCAGGTCGTAGTCAATATCGCCGGGGGAATATATTTTTCCTTTTTCGGGATTATAGATATAAATGCCTTTATTTTTCGCACTTGTTGATGTCCACCAACCTGCAAAAAAGTACTTAGAAAACATAGACATATCAAAACGGGCAAAATCATCGCAATAGCCGTCCGGTTGCGGAATCATCGTCTTCTTCAAAATTACCCATTCCTCATTGCTTGGCAAGTGCCAACCGCTTGGGCAAACATTCATAGCCTTTTCCCAATTATATACACGCCCATGTTTTTTGCAATCGCCATAAATGCACCAGGAGAGAGAATCCCCGGTTTCATAATCCAGATTTTCTGTCATCCATACAATGTTGCCTGTTTTGGCGGTTTTATATTGCTTGCCGTTTCGGGGATCGGTGAATGGTTGGCTGAGTGTTTCGTCAAATGGCTGCGCTGGGCTGTTGTCTTTGTCGCAGCTTAACAATAGCAGTGTAAAGAGAATGGTTATTATTTTTTGCATGGATTTTGAGCCTCCCTTGCTAAAGGTAGAAACTTTGTGTGTACCAATGGTGATGCAATCCTACATTTCTACATTATTTCCATGCCCCCCAAACACCTAACCTTTGCAACCATAGCCATAGCATTTTTTGCTTGCCAAGACGATGATGCTGAAAATTTAGAATATGACGGCAAAGCATACAATACCGTCAAAATCGGCACGCAAATATGGATGGCGGAGAATTTGAATGATGAAGTGGAAGGCAGTAAGTGCTACGAAAACAACCCTACCAACTGTGCAAAATACGGTCGCTTATACAACTGGGAAACGGCAATGAAGGCATGCCCCAAAGGCTGGCATTTGCCCAGCAGTGAGGAGTGGGATAAATTGTACCGCTTTGGCAAAACAGGCCCGGAAAGCCCTTACATAAGCGAAGTGGCAGGCGAGCTCCTGAAAGCGGCCGACGGTTGGAAAGACAGAGGTAGCGGCACAAACCATTACGGCTTCTCTGCCCTGCCGGGCGGCCGCGGCTATTCGGGTGGCAGCTTTGACTATGTTGGCTACAAGGGCTACTGGTGGACTGCCAATGGGTACGCTAACGGCCTCGCCCAACGCCGGAGCATGGGCTACAGCAGCCATGGAGCCGGTTGGGACAACATCGGCAAATCCAGCTTGTTTTCCGTTCGGTGTGTGCGGAACAAGTAGTGCTAGTCTTTGACGCAACGGACAGAGAATAATAAAGATATATTGGCGAAGTTCTTATAGACGCTATTGTCATTGTAACGGTCGGCAATTTCGCGGAAGTAGGTATCGTCAGGGCTGATAAAATCAGGAATTTGCGTAGCAGTCCACCAGAAACCGATAGAGCCGGCACCGCTGAAGAATTTGCGATCTGGATTATTGTAGCCGCCCGGCAGGGCGGAGAAGCCGTAATCATCTGTGCCATTGCCATCGGAATCCCAACCGCCAGTAGCTTTAAGACGGCTGCTAACCAGTTTAAGATGTTCTCCCGTATTGCTGTAGTGAGGGTTTTTAGAAACTGTACCGTCAATAAGGCGGTATAATTCATCCCACTCCGCCTTGCTCGGCAAATGCCAGCCTTTGGGGCATGCCTTCAAAGCCGTTTCCCAATCATATAACCGGCCATATTTTGCACAGTTGTCGGGGTTGTTTTCGTAGCACATACTACCTTCTGCTTTGTAATTCAAATTCTCCGCAAACCAAACTTGCCCGTCAATATTCACTATCTTGTATGCTTGCCCGCCGTATAGCACTTTGTTTTCTACCGAGAATAAATCCGGTTTTGGTTGCTTTATATTGCTTGCCGTTTCGGTGGCCGGTGAATGGTTGGCTGCTTTGTAGCAGCTTAACAATAGCAGCATGAATAGAATGGATATTATCTTTGGCACAAGTTTTGAACCTCCGTTGTCAAATGTAGTAAATCCTAAGTCAAAAAAATTCCTGCTTCATTCTGCTTGTATCGTCATAGTAAGTTACCTTGCCGAAATAAATAATAGAATACGGGGCAACCGCACATGATTTTGAACAACTCCCGTGCCAAAAGCAATTTCACAATATCCCTGACCCTTAGCCAGATTAGCGTTGATAATTCCCTGTCATTCATTTTTTGACCTCCGTATGCTTTGCAAACTTTAAATTGGAAATATTTTCTATGTTTGCTTTATATGTTCTCCAAACACCTCTCCCTAACCCTAATCCTCGCCCTACTTCTCACCCACGCCGCTGCCGATACGCCTTTATTCAGTTGGGAAACGGCAATGACCTACGGCGATAAAACCTACAAAACCGTCAAAATCGGCACACAAATATGGATGGCGGAGAACTTGAATTACGAAGCCGAAGGCAGTGTATGCTACGAAAACAATCCCGATAACTGTGCAAAATACGGACGCCTATATAATTGGGAAACGGCAATGAAGGTTTGCCCCAAAGGGTGGCATTTGCCCAGCAACGCAGAATGGGATAAACTGCTCCGCTTTGTAGATGGCGATACAAACTCTGCAGGCTCTTACGGAAGCCCTACGGCAGGCAAACATCTAAAAGCGACTAGAGGTTGGAACGGTGTCAAGGGCACTAGTGGCAATGGCACAGATGATTACGACTTTTCTGCCCTGCCGGGCGGCTATCGCTATTCGGATGGCAGTTTCCGAGATGTCGGCAGCGTAGGCATCTGGTGGAGTGCCAGCGAAGACGAGGACGATGTCAGCCACGCCTACGGCCGGATCATGTACAGAGACGACGACATAAACTATGGCAGCCCTAACAAGTCTAACCTGTTTAGCGTGCGTTGCGTCCAGGACTGAAGCTCGAATTTACTACCTTCCTCTTATGCACAACCCCAAAAAAAATTCTAAAAAACCTTTTTCGTTTGCGGCGTTGGTTTTTCTTGCTTTGGCATTAACTTTCATAACGAGTATTTGCTCTTGCGTAGGTCCAAAGAAGATAGTGAATACAAAAACTGAAACGGCTTCAACAGGTTTCACCGATTCCAAAGACAGCAAAACCTACAAAACCGTAACTGCTTCGGCAAGTTTCACCGATTCCAGAGACGGAAAAACCTACAAAACCGTGAAAATCGGCGAGCAAACATGGATGGCAGAAAACCTGAATTACGAAACAAAATGCGATTGCAGTGTATGCTACGATGACAACCCCGCCATCTGTGCAAAATACGGACACTTATACGACTGGGAAATGGCAATAAAGGTATGCCCAAAAGGCTGGCATTTGCCCAGCAATGCGGAATGGGACAAATTGTTCCGCTTTGTGGATGGCGATAAAGGCACAGAAAGCCCTTACGAAAGCAAAACGGCAGGCAAGTATCTGAAAGCAAAAAGCGGTTGGAATGAAGATGGCAACGGCATAGACTCTCACGGCTTTTCGGCCCGGCCGGGCGGTTGCGGCTTATTTAGCAGTTTCAGCAGGATTGGATACTTCGGTCTCTGGTGGAGCGCCAGCGAATCCAATAGCGACTTCGCCTATGGCCGGTACATGGTTTACGATATTGAGTCCGTATATTACAACAACAGCGCAAAGGAAGGCCAGTTTTCTGTCCGTTGCGTCAAGGACTGAAGCACGAAGTGCAACAACTTAGGGGAACGCTTTCTTTAGCTTGGCTTTGTTTGTCAAAGGAGTACTTTTAACAAAAAAATCCACGCCGACAGGTTCTTTAATGTAGCTCATATCGCCTCATATTACTACATTACCCCCATGCCCCCCAAACATCTTGCCCTTGCAATCCTGCTTTTCGCATTTATTGCCTGTTCGGGCAATGACACGCCTTGTTTGCCCTGCGAGGCTCAACCAAGCAGTTCGAGCAGTGCAACGCCAAGCAGTTCCAGCGTTTTTGTCAATGACGGCACTTATGCAGAATATGGCGGCAAAGCATATAAAACAGTTGAAATCGGCGAGCAAGTTTGGTTTGCGGAGAATTTGAACTACTACGCAGAAGGCAGCAGAAGCAGGTGCTACAATGACAACCCTGACAACTGCAAAAAATACGGCAGGTTATACGACTGGGCAGAGACTATGGCTCTTCCAAATGTTTGCAACTCCTGCTACAAACCTGAACTCTGTGAATATAGCCAAAGCCTATGTGAATGGCTAAACTCTCAGATACCTCTTGACGAATATTGCGAAAACAACACTTGCCAAGTAAATGAGCCTCATCAAGGCATTTGCCCCGATGGTTGGCATATTCCCGGCAATGCCGATTGGGACAGGCTGTTCCGTTTTGTGGATAGCGAGAATGATGGGAACGGCAAAGAAACCAAAGAGTATTACCAAAGCTACACAGCAGGCAAGTATCTGAAAGCGGTTGGATATTGGAGTCCTAGCGATAGCACAGAGAATTTGGATACTTACGGTTTCTCGGCACTGCCGGGCGGTTTCAGTACGTCTGGCGGTTCCGGCGATGTCGGTATATATGGCTTCTGGTGGAGTGCTACGGAGGCAAGTGCAGGCAGGTCTAACGTCAATATGATGTTCAACAACAACAGCGACGCATACTGGTTCACCGCTAATAAGACAAACATGTATTCCGTGCGTTGCGTGAAGGACTAAAGCACAAAGCACCGCCGCTGATTTTCTATATTTACATACAATGTCGCATATTTACAGAGTTGGGTTGTGCTTATGGAAAAAATCAAATATCTTGTGTTATTGCGTGGAATAAATGTTGGCGGAAAAAATATTATTAAAATGGATGAACTCAAAAAAATATTTGAGGGAATGAAATT
>JAISSJ010000028.1 GCA_031273195.1 Candidatus Fibrimonas sp. | reverse complement strand
CTTGCTTTTTTCGGAAAAAATTACTATATTTATGAATAGAGGCGTTTGGCTTGTACGGCACTTCTTCATTGAAGTGGGATAGCACTGTTGCTACCGGTTTCAGAAATGGAACTTCCATGAGCCAAACGCCTTTCTTCTGTTTTCTCTTTATTCCAAACATAAGCCGTGTAAACTTCCAAAACATTGTTTTTAAGTATCGCATTCACAATGTGAAAAGAGCCGTCGGCATATTTTTTTGAAAGTATTATCGTTTCATAGCCATTTTTGTTTGTCGGCTTGCCTTTTTTAACGCTATCCGGATTCGCCAAAACATCGGGCATTGCAGCGGCTATGTTTGCTGTTATTGGTATTTGCCTGTTTTTGATTTCGGTTTTTGGATATCTTCCGTGCCTCTCATAAATGTGCCGTAAGTTTTCAGTCTTTATGATTTGCTTGGAAACATTTTTCCCGTAAAATTCTTTAACAGCATCTTTTGTTTTTTGTGATACCTTGCCCAAATCTTGCTGGTATTTCGGGTTTACTTTTTTGCTGGCCGCTATCGATTTCCATACGCCGAAAATCCAGTTTTTCAACTTCTCCGGCACGTTAGCCAACGCTTCTTCCATTGTTTGCAGGTTTTCGCTATCCATTGCCCGTATGAATATAGAAATTCTTAAACCCCTTTTTGCCACCGCCGATAGACTTCTCTTAAATCTGCTAATTGCAAAAATACACACAAAATACACATAAAACAAAAATAATCGCTAAGTTTTAAACGCAATCAAGCATAACAATTTGCACATTTTGAACGCTTAACAAAGGCAAAAAAAATCTATATTAACAATCAATGTCTTCAAATAAATATCTTTTATTTTTTCTTGCTTCCACCTTCTTTTTCGCTTGTGGAGAAAGCGATGTTGATAAGCCTATTTATCAATATCATTTCGAAACAGGAGCTTATGTTGAGGCGGGCAGAAATGAGATTTTTTTAATATGCCCCAGTAAAGAAGTTGATGGTACTTGGATCTGCGAATATACAGTAGCATTAAACCCAGATAACTGCCTTTCCGTTCAGGCTCCTAATCTTGCAGGGACTTTCCGCATATTGTTTATGGAAAATAGCGGGCGCACAGACACAATTCAGGTTTTGGTGGAGCAGAGCTATATACAAATGGGGGATTATTCGCATAGGGTATGGACTACCGATAAGAAGTATGATATGCGCTTTGGTAGTGCTTGGAGATGTAGCGGCGATGAATGTTGGGAAATTACTAGGCAAGAAATAGAAAGGGACGGACGTTATGAAAACAGAAGCTATAGCCAGCCTCTTATCGTGGATAAAACCAAATTAACAATGGGAGATGCTTTGTATTATCATAAAATGGATACATCAATTATTACACACTGGACATTTGAAAGTGATGAATATAAAAACAAAAAACTTGAGGGATCAAATTTACCGCTAATAGATGTGAATCAATATAATTCATGGCGTTTAGCTAACAAACGCTCTAAAAAAGAAGGTTTGGATACGGTTTACTATATAAATGATTCTGGCCTTGCAATAGACACCTCCGCTTCCGGTTACAGATTGCCTTTTAAAGAAGAATGGCTGCTCCTAATGCGCGCCGGAGCTTCTACCCGTTATTATTGGGGTGAAGATTCATCAAAGGTTTCCCGTTATGAATGGGTTAGCCCTATTGGTTTAAAACCAGTTGCCCAACGGCTTCCCAACGGGTTCGGGCTTTATGATATGGCTGGCATTGCAGACGAGTGGGTTCACTCTGGATCTTGGGGTTTTGTATTATCTTGTGGTGATTTAAGCCCCGACTGTACCATTATAAATAAAATAAGACCACGGGAAAATTATAAAGGCCTCCGCCTACTCCGCAAAACGCCCAAACTATATAAATTAGAAAAGTTTTAAAAAAATGCGGTTTTTTCCGCAAATTTCGCCGCTTTTATAAAAAGTTGACTCTTTGTGATACAAAGGTTAAAAAAAAATATATATTAAAGCTATACGTTAAAAAACAGGAGTGTGCCCATGGTTCGCCAATTAACCCTTTTTTTGTTCCTAGCCCTTGCTACGGTGGCTTTTGCTCAACGTCAGCCGGGTCTCTTACCTGTAGGTACTTTTTTTGAAGAGCAATACAGGCAAGGCGGTTTTGATTATTCTTATGGAGGAAAAGGCTCCGCAGTGGCCCTAGACAAAACCCAGGGATTCAAATCCAATAATTCACTTAAAATTACCCTGGACCCTAACGATTATTCCGGTTCTTCAATATGCCTTTACAATGAAACCTTTGATTTGAGCAATCATTTGCTGGACGGAGCGGTTGAATTTGACATTAAAGGCGCAGTTGGCGGTGAACAGGCCCTTTTCGGCTTGCTGGACGAAGAAATTAGCGATGGCAAAAAAACGCAGGTGAAATTGTCACTCAATAAATATGTGCAAATCACAAAAGACTGGCAGCATGTAAAGATTCCGCTTATAGATTTTCCCGATAGGGGTCTTTACTGGGACCAGACCAAAAAAACCGAGCTTCCCGAGCGCATAGACTGGAACAAGATTGCGGAATTTCGTATTTCCGTGGACAAAGGAACCAATCCGCAAGGCTTTCAAGTGTGGGTTGATAACGTTAAGATTATAAAAGGCTCCGTGCCTAAGGCGAACCCCAAACCGAAAATTGTTTACTGGGACGAAAAAACCGAAAACATAGACGGGCCAAAAGAACCTGCCAAGCTGGACGGCAAGGCTAAGGCTCTGCCTAATGGTGTGTTTTACAGCGATAATCTTCAGGGTTTTGGCTATGTTTACGGGGGTTTAACCGCATACAAGGAACAGCCTTCCAAAACACCCGGCAATTCCAATGTGATTGCGCTTTACATGGACGATAACGATTATTCCGGCATAACCTTCTCCCTTGGCGAGGGCAAATTCATAGACCTTTCCAAAGTGAGAAATTCAGGTGGCGTATATTTCTGGGCAAAGGGCAAGCAAGGCGGCGAAAAGGTTTACTTCGGTGTGTTGGATAACCAAGGCGGCGATATTAAAAGCCAAACCAGAACCAATTTGCAGGATTGGGTAGAAGGGCAAGCCCTTACAAAAGAGTGGAAACTGGTTAAGGTTCCTCTTAAAAAATTTACAGATGCGGGCAAGGCCTGGGATGCCTCCAAACAGGCAGAGGTCACCAAAAACGTTCAGTGGAACAAAATTCAGGAAGTTCGTTTTTCCGTTGGCAAAGCCGAAAACAAGAGAGACGGCCGCCAAGACGACCCTGTTACCGTTTATGTTGACCAAATAACCTTTACCGAAAACATAGACTGGGTTGACCCCGACCTCAAATGGAATACATTTAACAGCAAAGCTGCGGATATCGTTATACATGACTTTGAAAACAATCCGGTTTTTGAGCCTTCTAACGGACCGAAATCCAAAGTTTCTTTTAAGATTGACAAGGGTAACCTTGATGGCAAATCTCTAATTGTGACTAACTACCTCATGAACGACTGGGTGGACATTGTATATGACTTTGAAAAACAAAAAGCCAAAAAGGAACTTAGCGACTGGACAAAGCATTGGGCTTTGGTGTTTGACGTTTATTCGGAAAAGGCTTGGCAGGGCATAACCGTTCAGATAGGCGATAGGGACAGGGAAATTTTTGTTAGCTCCACGGGTGCTCCGAAAGGCAGGCACACCTTGTTTGTCCCTTTGCGTTCCTTTAACAAATTCCCATATTACCAGCCGCCGGAGGCAAAGCAGAACGGCGTTTTGGATTTGGACGGCATAAAGGTTTTGGACTTTAAGCCGAGTGGCGAAGGTTCCGAAGGCTCCTTCCAGATTGACAATGTTAAGCTCACGAATTTGCGCGAATTGCCGCGCCCGAAGGTTCCGGAAATTGCCGATTTGACAATCACAGGCGATTTGAACAAGGTTATAAATCCGAGTATTTCCAATGCCATATTCGGCATTAACGCTGCATTGTGGGATGGGGATTTGCTAAAGCCCGAAACCAAAACTCAGGTTAAGCGCATTAACCACGGCATTGTTCGCTATCCGGGCGGTTTGCGCGCAGACGATGACCATTGGGAACAGGTTCTTGCAAACAAGGATTGGATGGTTGATACCGACGAATTCCTTGAATGGTGCAAGGAAACCGGCACAAAGCCCATGTTTACCGTGAATTTCGGCACGGGAACTCCTGAAGAAGCTGCAAGATGGGTGGAGTACAC
>JAISSJ010000020.1 GCA_031273195.1 Candidatus Fibrimonas sp. | reverse complement strand
GAGCGAAACTATGCTTATGTGGACAAAACCCGCTATGTTGAGTTGCTAGAAAACGAAAACAACACCTACCAATTCTTCATCCGCCCACGCAGATTCGGCAAAAGCCTGTTTTTGTCCGTGTTGGAAAATTATTACGATTTGAGCAGAAAAGATAAGTTTGAATCTATTTTCGGCAATCTTTACATCGGCAAAAATCCAACGCCGGAGCAAGGCAAGTATGCTGTTATGCTATTCAATTTCTCCGGCCTAGATACGGATAGCCATGAAAGGTTCAGGGAATCCTTTTCAAACAGGGTGCAAAGCGTAACTTTGGCTTTTTTGAGCCGTTATAAAAATCATTTTCCGAATGTAGAAGCTGCCGTGCAAAGCTTGAACGAAACGAGACCTGGAATTGGAGCAATAGATATTGCATATAATTTAGCCACAGAGGCAAGCATTCCCATATTCGCAATCATAGACGAATACGACCATTTTGCGAACAACCTTATAGCAATGGGAGAGAGTTACGCCAGCGAAGTCAAAAGAGGCGGCATTGTCCGTGCTTTTTATGAAAACTTGAAAGCCGGTACCAGCTCGGTTGTCAAGCGCATATTCATAACAGGCATCACTCCAATGATGCTCAACGATTTGACGAGCGGCTTCAACATGGCAACCGATTGCAGCCTTTTCCCAAAGTACAATGAGATGATGGGCTTCACCAGAGAAGAGGTTGAATTGCTGATGCAAGAAACCGGGGTTGATAAAAACCTGATAAAATTTGACATGGAAGCCTATTACAACGGCTATATGTTCCATAAAAGTACCAAGAATAAAGTCTATAACTCTCAGATGATTCTTTATCTGTTCAATCAAGTTTTGCAGTTAGGCGAACAACCTGAACAAATAATAGATACCAATCTCCAAACCGATTACGCGAAGCTGCGCCGCCTGGCGGAGAATGAAAGCAACCGGGAAAAGCTGTTGCAAATAACAAGGGACGGCGGCATTATTGGCAATGTGATTGAGAAGTTTTCATTGGAAAAGTTGAACGACAATGAATATTTCATTTCGCTTTTGTTTTACTTGGGCATGCTCACCAATGGCGGTATGCAAAGAGGCAAAACCTGGTTGAAAATTCCCAATTATTCCATAAAAACTCTTTACTGGGAATATGTTGTGTCTTATGTGCAGGATTTAGAAAAAAGGCAAATAAGCACTTCTGAACTTTCGGATACCATAGATAAAATGGCTTATGACGGCGAGATAAAACCCTATCTTGACTTTTTCACGGAGAATTTTTTAAAGCGTCTCTCCAACAGGGATTTGATGAACTTTGACGAGAAATACATAAAGGTTATGATGCTTTCCACCTTGTTCACAAGCCGTTTGTATTTGCCTGTTTCTGAAGACGAGACCACAGAGGGCTACACGGATATTTACCTTCAAAAGCACCCTGCTATCCCGGACATAAAATTTGAATATGTTTTTGAGATAAAGTACGCCAAAACCGGAGCAACGGAAGCGGAGATAAAGTCAAAATTTGATGAGGCGGAAGTTCAGATTGAGAAGTACCGCAAGGATTTGAGATTTGTGGATAGGGGCGATGTTAAGTTTGCCGCTATTGTGTTTAAGGGGAAGGGGGAGTATGAAATTTTCTAAATTACCTTTGCTTCAGGGAATATATTTTTAATTCCTTTACGTCGCCCTGAAGATTTTATTATATGACATTCCAAAACAGGAGGCTTAATGCCAAAGAAAATCGCTATTTCCATTCCTAAAACCAAGCGCATTGAGGCGGCTCGGTTCGCACCGCTTTTCATTGATTTCACATTCAAAAGAGTCTTTGCCGCAGAGCAGCGAAAAGACCAGCTCATTTCGCTTATAGAGGCATTCCTGGAGGAATACCTGCAAGCAAGGATTAAAGATATCGTTCTGCTCCCAAACGAGCAAATAAACAAAACCCGAAAACAGCGGGCTGCCGTGTTCGACTTGCACTGCAGGGACAACAACGGGAATAGATTCATTGTTGAGATGCAGCTTGCCAAGCGAGATCACTTCATAGGCAAATTGCTCGTTTATATTAGCCACACCATCACCGGGCTTGCAAAGAAGGGCAAGATGTATAAATTTGACTTGCCGATAATTTATTCTTTGAGCTTTCTCAATTACGAGCTTGAGCCTGAAGATAAGCACGGCGATGTTACCCAGCACATAGGGCTTTCCAACCTCAAGCATACCAAGAAGCGGTATCCTCACATACACATCGCTCTTGCCATGCTCACGAGGTTTCGCAAGAGTTTGGAGCAATGCAAAACGACCTGCGACCTGTGGCTCTATCTGTTCAAGAACCTGCATAAGTTGGATAAAATCCCTCCCAAGTTCAACAACAAGCTCTTTAGACCTGTATTTGAGGTAGCGGAAATTTGTAATTTTAATGAGATTGAACTTCGTGATTATGAGGCGAACATGAAATATTTGGATGATTACAATGCAACTATTGAGTATGCCAAGAAAGAGGCCAAAAGAGAAGGCATGGAAAAGGGCATGGAAAAGGGTGTAGCCATTGGCGAAACTCGTGGCATTAAGAAGGGTGTTACCCTTGGCATGAAAAAGGGCGTTGCCATTGGCAGGCGGCAAATCAATAAGCTATTCGCCCTTTTGGAGTCCGGCGTGCCTCTAGCCGAGGCTAAACGGAAATTCGGTTTGGAAAACTAAACGCCGGATTTTACAACTCAATTGCAAACAGGCGCACCGCCAGCAGTGCCCTCAAATTCTCCAAGCGCAGTGTTTAGAGGAAGGTAAATGTAATAACCACCGTCAGCTTTAGCCGGAAGGTTTCCATTCTTACCCCAGCAATTAATATTATTAGTATTTGGTTCACCATTGACTAACGTAGTTGCTGCATTATTTGCACAATATGTTGTAATTTCTGTTACAAAAAAACACCTATTGGAAGCACTTTGATTGCCTACAACTGGTTTCTCCTTAGGAACACTTGTTGCATTTGTATACAAATTATTGCACCATGCGTTTTGATACTTACAACCACCCGGAGCAGAAACCGTTATATTACCGCACTGAACCGTCCTGCCAGCGCAATAGCCATTTGTGCCAACAGTTGCACTAACAGCAACGCTTCCCGTAACTGTGGGAATATAGTTTGCCGGTGTCCATGTGAGATTGCTGTTTGCAACATTGGTGCCGTTGCAGGATACAGTAGGAGCAGGCGTGATTGCCGTACCCACTGTTCCTGTTGTCGCAGTCTTAGTGCAAGCAATATCCGCCTGGGCAACGGTTATACTTCCGCACGTAGCCGACTGACCGCTGCAAGTGCCAGAGCTTACGCTTACGCCTACCTGAATATTTCCCGTTGCTGTGGGAGTAAGATTTGTCCCTGAGACAGTAAGACTCGCCGCCGGTGTCCAATTAAGACCGGTAGTAACACTGGCAGTACCACAAGTTACAGCAGGACGTGCAAATGCCACACCCACTTTTTTCTCTGTTGGCGTAATAGTCGCACAAGTTAAAGTTGGTGCCACTGAACCGCTGCTAGGTGCGACTGAACTGCTGGAAGGAGCAATAGTACTGCTACTGCTGGGTGCCACAGAACTGCTGCTAGGTGCGGTTGAACTGCTGGAAGAAGCAATAGAACTGCTACTGCTGCTCGAAGCCTCTGAGCTACTGCTCGGAGCCTCTGAACTGCTGCTGGGCCTGGTGCCTACGAACAAAGGCTCGCAATTCTTCCATGCAGTAAAAATATTCTTGCCCTCCTTAGTATTCTCGCAAGTAACCGTACTCCCAATAATTTTACTCGCATTCTTGCTCGCAGTAATTTCCTCTATAGGCAAATCCCCCTTAAATTCGCCATTTACCGGCCATTGCACCGCACTGCCAAGCACCGCGCCGGAAGTACTGTAATTCTTGTTCAATACAAAACGCAATGTATCATATTTATTGGAAAGACCGCCAAGCTCATTCGGCTTATTAACCCCAAGCCATGCCTCCTTCTCGCAATCCACCTCCGCTGCGACATTTGGCGGATTGAACTCCACCCTCAGCTGCGCATTGCCACCCACCTCCACTGTGCTTGGCTCCCAACGGCAGGTAAATGACGGAATAGGATAAGCCCCCTTGGGAAGGCTTGAACTGGAAACTCCAACTGAACTGGAAGACTCCCCTCCCGAGGCACTGATCCCTTCTTCGGAAGAACTGGAGGTATCTTCTTCCGAGGAACTGGATGCTTCTTCTTCCGAGGAACTGGAATAAACCCTGAACTCTTCGCAATATTCGCTGGTTTCGCTAGCTCCGCTGCAATGCTCTATCAAACCGCCATCATCTGTAAGGTTAATTCTGGCATCATCCCAATTTCTGTATTCGTCTGAATTTACATCGGAAAGGTCAATAACCTCACCGCTACCACAGGCACCCAAAATGATAAGGCCTGCTGCCAAAACCAAAAGTATTAAGTGTACACTATATTTTTTCATATAATTCTCCTACTTTAAATATACATTTTTTTTACAATCCCGTCAAATAAAAAGAGCGGATTTTAAAAATTCGCCCCCTGAACCGTTAAAAAAATGCGATTTTTGCCGGAATATACCATATTTTGCCCCAGTATAAAGTCAAAAACCTGCGTTTTTATGCGAATTTTAGGTTCCGCAAAGAACCTAGCCGCTTTAAGCTCCGACCAGGGGTTTTGCTCTCCGTCTTTCGCAAAACCGCCGGTCAGGAATATGCCGCTCTCCTGCCAGTGCAAGGAAAGACCTGCGAATGCAAGCCCATAGCGATGCGAGGCATTATCGGGGGTTTGCCAGCCTTCTTGAAAACTGCCCATTCCCATGGCAAACCTGTGGCGGTTTTCCAGGGCCGGGTCGTAAAGATTATCCCCGTAGTAGTGGCTGTACCCGTAAAGCTCACCGGGCAAAACTATTTTGCCGTTGTCCCTTCTGCGAAAGTTAAAACCGAATTCCGAGCCTGCGCTAACGGATATGTATTTTGAAAGCGGGTGAGCTATGCCGAGCTTGCCCTGGGTGGAAACATAAAGAGGCGCGTTTTGCCCAAAGGTGTTAATAGAAACCCCCTTAAAGCCGCCCATAAGCTCCGCCATAAAGCCATCGCTTGAAAACCATCTGTTGTAATCTTCGCTTTGCCATAGCCATTTTGCATATGGGAACATGGAAACCACGGTGACAAACTCGTATATAACATCTACCGGAACCAATTCCTCATTCTCAATATCGTATTCGTAAACGGTATAACCGGCAGCACCGCTTGTGATTCTCCTGCGCTCAATTTCAACGGCCACTTGCAAACGCTGCTTCTCAATGCCTATAGCCGCTCCGCTCCCTCTTTCCTTTAATAACCGGGCATCTTGGTAAATGCTTTTTTGAAAATAGGAAATGGGTTCATATTCAAAAATTTTCGGGTTTATAAAAAAATCGCCGTCTCTCATAAAAAACCGCTCAAAACGCAAGTTAAGCTCCGCTCCTCTGGCTCCCTGCCCGTAAAAAGCGGTTAAATCCCAATTGTAGCCAAACTGATTTACAAAGCGAAAATTTATGTTCCCCGCAACATTGGCACCAAAAAGCGTTCCCCCAAAGCCAGCCAGCGAAAGCGATAGCAGCGGGATGCTTTCCGTATTTATCTGCAAAAAGGAACCCGTATCCAAAGTGAGCTTTACCTCCGGGTAAGAACCGTCTTTTTGCAGGGCCTCCAAAAAATTGCGAACCGCCGGAAGGCCGGTGTCGCTTGGGTTCCAAAGGCTTTCCAAATGCCCTTGTATCTCGGCAGGAACGCTGTCAAAAACGGGGTGGTAGAGGAACCTTGGGGGTGGGAGGGGGGACTCTTTGTAGAGTTGAGAGTTGAGAGTTGGGGGTTGGGGGTAGAGGGTTGCTAGTTGGGAGCGGTGGCTTTGCGCTGTTTGAACTCCGATTTCAAAAAGGGAGTCGGGGTTGGGCTTTGAGTGCGGGCGCAAAATCAGCAACGCAGAGTCCCTGCTCCATAGCTTTTGCTGGTAGCGTTGGGCTGCCGGGCCGTTTGTATCGCGCAGGGCAAGGGGCGTGGACAATATGATTGCAGAGGGCAGCCCGGATTGTTCCGGGAATGGGTAGTTATCCTCCTTGTTTATCTCCCGGAAAGGGATTTTTGAGCCTATCTCCGAACGCCAAATAGCTTCTTGAACCCTTAAATCAAAAAAAATCTGCCCAAAGCACGGTTTGCTGTTTTTTATGCTCTCAAAAATCGGGTCGCCGTTTTCTTTGCTCTTGATAAGCCACCTTTTTTCCCACAAAGCGGGTTTCAAAAGCTGTTTTGCTTGAGGCAGCGAGTCCCAGGATTTAACAAGCTCCCTTATTTGCCCGGAACTCCACCCCGCACTCCACAAAGCACCGGCAAAGGCCCCCCAATCACTGCCAACAACGGTGTCTATGGGTATTTGCAACCTCTCTATTTCGCTTAAAACCCCCAGGTGATACTGGATTGAGGGATAGTCGCCACCCATATACAAAACCGTGGATTTCTGTGCGAAAGCATTTGCGCAGAAAGAAATGATTGCAAAAAGGGCAAGGAATTTGGGCATGGAATAAAGGTAGAAAATCGTCAAAGGGGTTGACAACGCATTAAAATTTTTCTATATTTGTTGCCATGAAAGAAGGGCTCCATCCGGAATATCGCAAAACCGTGTTTATAGATGCTAACACGGGCAGAGAGTTTATTACTCGCAGCACAAAGGTTTCTAATGAAAAACGTACCGTGAACGGCGAAGAATATCAGGTTGTCACTTTGGAAATAACCTCCGATACCCACCCGTTTTGGACAGGCAAAATGCACCATTTGGATACCGCTGGCCGCATAGACCGCTTCAACAAGCGTTTTGGCGGGCAAATAGTGGGCGCAAAGCGCAAAACTGCCCGCAAAACCTCCGTTTCAACAGAAGAAAGCGAGGAAACTTAAAAATACCCTTGACAAAGATGGTTTAGTTTTCTATCTTTTAAATACTCAAGCGGGAATAGCTCAGTTGGTAGAGCATAACCTTGCCAAGGTTAGGGTCGGGGGTTCGAGTCTCCTTTCCCGCTCTTGAAAAAAACCTCGTTTTTCAGCAGCGACTTGCAGAGAAAAATAAAAAAGGCTCTTTCCAGGTTTTGGCAAGAGAGATTTATATCCTTAAAAGACGATGATTCCCCTACAGCAAAGGATTTTTTGCTGAAAAATCCGTTTTTTCTGAACTCGGAGCATTTTGTTGAAAGCGAACCCTTTCCCAAAACAAACCCCGCTTTGCTAAACGAAGCCCTTGAGCTAGCGGGCTTTTCCGAGCAAATACTCTCGCAAAAACTGATAAGCCTTTCCAATGGCGAACTCCGCAGACTGATGCTGGCTCGTAACTACATGGAAGAACCGGACTTATGGATTTTAGACGACCCTTTTGGCGGCATGGATCCCGCTTACAGGAAATTTTTAGTGGAGAGAATAAACCTCTTTCGGAAAAAGGGCGTAAATATGCAGGTGAATTTGAAAAGGGAAGATGAATTGGCGGCTAGCGACCTGTGGATAGCGGGTAGCGGGCAGGAGAAAATCAAGGAACCGGAAGTGCTTGGCGAGGTTCTTTTTTCTTTATCCAACGTTTGCGTTTCTTTTGGGGCAAAAAAGGTTATTGAAAACCTGAATTGGGAGGTGCGCAAAGGCGAGCATTGGGCGATTACAGGGCCAAACGGCAGCGGAAAAAGCACCTTGCTCGGCATTTTGAGCGGCGACCACCCCCAGATTTACAGAAACGATTTGGTTCTTTTGGGGCAAAATGTAAAAAACGGGTTCTCCGTTAGCGTGCATAAGGGAAAATTGGGGCTTTTTTCGCCGGAAATGGCTTTGCAAACGCCCCGCAAAATATCAGTCCTTGAAACACTGCTGGAGAATTTTCCGCAGCCCGTTTTGGCCGAGGAAAAAAAGCGCGCCATTGCCTTGCTGGCTCATTTAGGGCTAGGCGGCGAAATGAGCAAGCTCTTAAAGGATTTGAGCGAAGAGCATGTAAAGCTAGCCCTTATAGCAAGGGCCATCTCAAAAAACCCGCAAGTTTTAATCCTGGACGAGCCAACTCAAGGCATGAGCGGCCCGGCGAGGGAAAAATTGTTTTCGCTGCTGGATAAAATCGCAGAAAAAACAACGCTGATTTTCACAACCCACTATCCGGGCGAATGGCCTAAGTGCGTTACGAATATATTGAATTTTTCTATATTACCCTGAGGAGAAAATATGTTGGAAGCAGATGTTAAAAGGTTTAGAGAACAGTTGGAGCTTAAATTCAACAATGCGCAAGACTTGGAGCTTCAGTGGGAGGCTAAGGCTTATTTGGATTGCATAGGCATGATAGATACGGTTCTTAAAAGAAACCATTTGCAAAACTAGTTTCCCAGCTTGCTCTGCGCATCTGCCAAATGCAAGGCGTCTATGATTTCTTGCAGGTCGCCTGTTATTATTCTGTCCAGATTGTAAAGCGTTAAGCCTATGCGGTGGTCTGTCACCCTGTTTTGCGGAAAATTGTAAGTGCGAATTTTATCGCTGCGGTCTCCGGTGCCAACCAGGCTTTTTCTGGCAGCCGCTTCCTTTCTCTGTTTTTCCGTAATGGCATGGTCTAATAAGCGGGAGCGCAAAAGCTCCAGGGCTTTTGAGCGGTTTTGAATTTGGCTGCGCTCCGTTTGGCAAGCCACTACAACACCGCTTGGAATATGCGTTATGCGAACCGCAGAATCCGTTTTATTGATATACTGGCCGCCTGCGCCGCTTGCCCTGTAAACATCAACCTTTAAATCCTCGCTCCGAATTTCAACGTCAACTTCTTCCGCTTCCGGCATAATCGCAACCGTTGCCGCAGATGTATGCACACGCCCCTGGGATTCCGTTTCCGGAACGCGCTGCACCCTGTGCGCGCCACTCTCATATTTAAGAACCCCGTAGGCATCGGCTCCGCTCACAAAAAGGCAAATCTCCTTGAACCCGCCAACCGTTCCCTCGCTAATGTCCGTGACCTCAACCTTGAACCCCTTGCTCTCCAAATAGGCCCTGTACATTTTAAACAGATCACCAGCGAAAAGGGAGGATTCATCGCCGCCGGTTCCGGCTCTTATTTCCAAAATGGCATTGCGGTTGTCAAATGGGTCTGGCGGAACCATCAAAATTTGCAGGTTGCTCTCCATGCTTTCAATCTTTTTTTCCAAAGGGCCTATTTCCGCTTTGGCTGCCTGCGCAAGTTCCGCATCGCTGCCGCCAAGGGCTTCTTTCCATTCCTTCAGGTCATCGCAAAGCTGTATATACTCGGAGCCGGCGCGGTAAGTTTTTTCCAAAGCCTTAAAACTTTTGTGCAGTTTTGCGAATGTCTCCGGTTCGGCAGCGATTTCGGGTCTTGAAAGCTCTTGTTCTAACTCCTCATACCGCTCTAAAAATTTCTGAACTTTCTCTTGCATTTTTTTTAATATAGAAAACGTTGCCGGCAATTTTCTATATTAAACTTAAATGCAACAAAAAGAGGAAGACCCCGGCAAGGTTCAGTTAAAAGCGATTTTGAAAGGAAGCGCGGCGCAGGCTGTTAGGCCTGCTGCCATGTCCGGTTTTAAAGTGGCAGACTTTCAATTAAACCCGGCTGCAAGAGACACCGCAGAGGAACGCTTGAAACGCGATGTTGCATCATTGACTTCGCAAATAGCCACTCTCAACGGCGAGATGGCAAACCAAAAAAAGAAAGCGGAGCAAGATGAAAAAGCCGCGCACGATAAGGGAGTTCAAGAAGGCAAGGCTTTGGGCATGGCAGAGGGTGAAAAAAAAGCTAATGAAAAATGGGATGAAAATTTAAAAGCATTGCAGGAAAGCACCGTTAAGGAACTTGAAAGCTTGGCAGAACAGCAGAAGGAAAATTTTGAGAAAATCAACGCAAAAACCACGGATATCGCCCTTGCAATCGCAAAAAGAATTTTCTGCGAAGAAGCTGCTCAAAATCCCAGCATCATAATACGAGTGATGAAAGAAGCGTTTGTATTTTTGGGGCAAGAGGAGAAATTGAGGGTTAGGCTGAATCCTTTGGACATGAAATCGGTGAAGGAAGCCGAAACTTTTTGGAAGCCCGCTATTGGTTCGCTGAGAAATGTTGAGCTTGCGATTGACGAGACAATAGAGAGGGGCGGTTGCTTGCTGGAATCCGAAAACGGTTCTTCAGTTGATATGCGTCTGCAAACGATTTTTGAGCACGTGGAAGAGGCGGTTAAGAAAATATACAGTGATCAGTGATTATTCCAGCCATGCTCCTGCCCAGTTGGTGTGGTCGCAGTCTTTATCGCCGTTGTCCAGCGTTTCAAGTTCAAGAATATTCACTCCGCTTATGTCTATGCTCAGGGAATCTATTTGATGAGAAGATAAGATTTTTGAGCGGTATAGGTGTTTGCCGTCTCCTATTACAGCCCAAACGGCACCGTTGCCGCAGGAAGATTCATCGTCTAAGCCTATAAAGCTGTGGAATTTTTTATACGCTCCGTTCAAGTTCCAAATCGCTTTTGAATTTGCATGAGCGCCTACTCCGAATTCAAAAATCCTTCCGTCTATTTTCATCGCATTGCCTTCAACGGTTTTTCCCATTTTTAGCTCGCCCCAGTCTTGCGAAGAACTGCCGGGTTTTGCGTCTTGGAGCAAACGGTTTTCGGCAGAGCGAATAAAAAACTGCGTTTCTTTTATTACCGTGTCGCCTTCGGGAAAAACCGTAAGGGTTGCGTAATACATACCCGGATTTTTCACGGAAAAACCACGGCTGCCTTTTTCAAAATCCAAAAACCCGCTATTCAAAGAAATCCTGTAATCAACCAGAGTATCCGGCAAAATCCATTCAATTTCCTCTTTTTCAAGGTTCCACCTTATGCTTGCGCCGTAGCCTGACTCCCCTCTTTTCTTCCCTATTCTATAGGCTTCAAGCGGGTAACCGAAAGGGCGCGTTTCCGAGAAAATTCTCTCCGTTCTGTATTCGTTCAAAATCCTGCCTATTGTGCTTGTGGTTTTAAAACCTACGACCCTGGAATTTCTGTCCACCTCGCCATAACCGTCTTGCCCACGCACAACGTAAATATTATCGCCGGAAAAATTTCTCCATTCCTCCTGTTCGTTTGGCGACCATCCCAAAAACTGCTGCTCGGAAAATCCGTTGAACCCGCTAGCCAGCATTTGCCAGGGACGCCCGTAGATGAATATGGAATTCTCAGGCAGTTTTTTGAGTTCGGTGTTTAGGTAATCTTCTTCCGCAAGAAGTTTGTTTTTTTCGTATAAAATATTCTTGTTAAAACTTTCAATATGGTGAATTGAAAGGGAAACAGCCAAAATTGCTGCTGCGCCGCATACTATTTTTGACCTGCCATTAAGAGCATCGCATAAGCCTGCCGCCATGACAATAGCGAACAAAGGCAGTGCCACAAGCACGTATCTCTGGTTGATGTCTATTTCAAACGTGCCGCTCACATTAAAGAGAATAACGCCTATTTGCAAACAGAACAGTGCGAATAACAGTGCCGCCCATCTGTATTTTTTTAAAAAAGCCACCTTGTATAAAAGCCAGGCAAAACTTGTAAAGAGCAAAAAGGAATAAATTGTGTAAAACGGATTTTTCAAAAGCCCGTTAGGGGCAAGCTCGCTATTCCACATTATGCCTATGTCGCTTTTCAGGTTGTAGATAAAATTCGCAAGTGAGTGCGCCGCATGTTCGCCGCCTTGAAAATCATAGCCCCGATATGCTATCATAGTATTTACGGCGGGCCAGGAAGCCAATATTACCAAAGCGGAAAAAGCAGCCAAACGCCAGGGTTTTCCCAAAAAATAAGAATAATAGAAAAGAACAAAGGGAATAAAGCAGAACAGGGTTTCTTGCCTTGTTTGCGCAAAAAAACCGAGCAATGGAATGGTCAACGCAAAATGCTTGAAGCTCACCTCTTTTGGCGGAACAATGGAATAAAAGGAGAGCAGGGCCGCAAATAGAAATACGTATAAAACCTCGGTTGAGGCACTGCGGGACTGCATTAAAAATATGGGTTGGCTCGCCAAAAAAATAGCAGCCGTAAGCGCAAGCCATTCGTCTTTCGTGAATCTGAACATGGCAAAGAACAAAAGGGCTATGGAGCAAAAGGCAAGCGGCAAATTTACCCGCAAGGCCGTTTCCCTGTTCGGCTCCGCAAACAAGAACGCAAGGCTCTGAACAAAGGCAAAGGCCTTGCCCTTAAAGTTATTCACCACATCCTTGCATTCAAGAGCACCGTCTTTCCACACGCCTTGATTGCACACTCCCCCGCTTTGGCTAAAGCGCATTTGGAGCGCCATTGATTCCCAACTGGTTTCATCGCTCAAAACCCTGTGCTGCAGGCTTATCTGGGTGCTTGCGAAAACCGCAAACAAAACCAGAAGAGCCGCCAGCCCAAGCATGGAAAATTTGGAAGGCAGATGATTCTTTACCCTTTGAAAAATCTCCTTGGCATTCAAAATCAAAGCGGCGCAAAGCCATATGAACAGGGCTAGCACTGCATAGTAACCCCATTCAATATCCCAGCGTTTTGCATAACTCTGCGAGATTTGCTGAAACAAAAAGAAGGCCCCCGCAAACACAGGAGCGGCGTAAACAAACGGCACTATTAGAGTTTGGATATTCACTGCGCATTCAAATAGTAAAGACCAACCAACTTGCCGTCTTGGCGGAGTGCCAAAAGCTGCTTGCCGCTCAAAAGCGTACCTTTTATCTCGTAAAGGTTATCGCTTTTGTAGTTGGATCCCAATTTGTTCCCCTTTTCCAAATTCGGAGCCAGCAATTTTTCTTTTGCGTCTATTCCGCAATCATAGTTTTTTGCAACATCCGAAATTATAGGGTAAGAAACGGCTTCAACCGGCGAAGACACCGAGGTGGCTATTTTGTAAAGGGCCACAATGTTAGCCGGAACGTCCTTTGGCGCAGGCAGTACATTGTCTTTTTTCTCTTTCTTCTTTGTTTTGGGATTCTCTGCCTCGGATACGAATTTTGTGCGCAAAACAAAGGTGCCTCCCTTGCATGTGGGCTGCCAAACAGCCCAATCGTTGGTTATCTTTTCCGCTTTTGAGCCTTCAACAGGGCGGTAAAGCCCCGGCGTCACCTCCAGGCTGTAAATATAAATGTCCTGTTTTACGGACATATTTTCCTTGCTTACGGTAAATTCCGCACGTCCTTTTGAGTATTTGCCTTTGCCGGCCTCTATGGTATATGTACCCGCTCCAACCCCTTCAAAGGAAAAAGTTCCGTCCGGCAGGCCGCCCGGTATCTTTTGAGAGGTAAATGGGGTGCCTTTTATGTACACCGTGGGCAGTTCAACGGCTTTTCCGGTAAATGGGTCTATAACTGTGCCGGATACCGAGGCTTTTTCGCAAGCTGCAAGGGCAAGCATGCCTATAGCGATAATTGGTAAAATTGTTTTCATGGGGGGTAATATAGAAAAATTTTTCTATATTCCTTTTTATGCAAAACCCGCTAATCTTTTTTGCAGAGAACATACATGTCAATATCGTTTATTTGGCTGTCCCGTTAATTCTTTTAACCGTAGTGATATCCGCAGTTTTTCTGGACAAAAGAAGCATACCCGTTATTGTAGTGGCCCTGTTCGCCGGGCTAATATTCGGCGGAGACGGGCTTAGCCTCTGGGAGTTCAGAAACATGGACCTGGCAAACCAGCTTGCAAATCTGGCATTGGTTTTTATTCTGTTCCACGGGGGGTTTTGCACAAAAAAAGAGGAGCTTAAACTGGTAGCTTTGCCGGCGATTGGCTTGGCTTCGTGGGGGGTTATATTAACGGCGGTATTCACTTTTGTGTGTTTGCATTTCATTTTGGGCTGGGATAAAAATCTGGCCATTTTGCCGTCCGTGATAATA
>JAISSJ010000154.1 GCA_031273195.1 Candidatus Fibrimonas sp. | reverse complement strand
AACCTTAATTTTAAGGTTCAATTTGGAACACGCTTTTTCAAAGCGTAAATCTGTTGTCAGCAAAATATCAGAGTAATTTTCCGCAAATGCCAAATGAAATCTGTCAAGCATTCTTATTGCCGACAATTCTTGCAATTCTTTTGCTCTTTTTAATATGGCTTGGCTATATTTTGCTTTTGCTGTTATTGTTTGCTCATAGAAAAATTTAACTTTTTCTCTTTTGTAGATATCCGGTATTTGGCTGATTTCCAAATCCAGCGCAGAGCTTCCTATAAATTCAAAATTTAGTTGTTCGCCTTTTTTAATAATTGCCAAAATAGCTTCGCTTTCAAGATGAATTTTTTCTTGAGTTTGGTCGTCATAAGGACGGTTGAAACAACAATTATCCAAATATATTCTCATACAGTGAAAAGATAGAAAATTAGTTATTCAAACCACCTTCACGGTCGCCCCCTGTGCAACGATGGTTGCCCTGCAACGCAACGCCGCATATTGTGCGTGTCGTGGCGAATGGGCGTTGCGGATATCGCCGCAAACAGGGCAAACACGCAGGTTTGCCCCTACAACGCACACATCGTTGTGCAATGTGCAAACATCACGGTAAAATGGGCGACCGTAAAGGTCGCCCCTGCTCCTACTGTTATAAATCTTCCAATTCTAGCTTTTCGTTTTCATATAAAACTATGGCCTTGTTCAATTCTAAGTTGATTTTTCTATCTGGTTGCATATCGTCAGGCCACCATTCTACCACTTTGCTGTATGGAATGAGTAGCGTAAGATTTGAAATGGCGATTTTAAAGATTTTTTCATCAAAGCTATCGGTTATTTTGCAATACTTAAATTTATATTCTTTACGCCCATTTTCGGTTTTTTCGAACATTTTGGATTTTATGTTGATTTCCATATATACATTTGAACGGCTAGGGAATTTTCCTTTTAAAAAATGATATAAACTGCTTTCCTGAGTTGCCGTTAGTTCTTTTATTTTATCTTGTAATTCCTTTTTCTGAGTTTCAAATTGTTTTTTAATTTCTTCAAACTCGTTTTTTTGTTTTTCAAATTCTTTCTCAAATTTTTTTACTTTTTCAAGTTCTTCTTTTGATTCTTTTCTTAGCTTGTTTGCAGACATGAAATTAAATACAACTAAAACCGTTGTAATTGCTGCTAAAATGGCAGAGACAATACTAACACCAACTATAAAATTTGAAAAAGAGTTTTGTAAGTTTAAGAAAGATGTGTTGTAGAATTCTTGGGATTTTTGCAGAGCTTCTATCGTTATATTATCAGAGATAATCCTATTCAATGAGTCAGCAGCATTTTTAATGCTGTCGTAAATGGCTTGGTTTTCAACTATCATATGAGTAGTATCTCTCATAAATTACTCCTTTTGTTTACCACGCCAAACCCTTGTGGGAAGTCAAGGCTTGGTGGGTTCGTGCCACTATGGCACAGTTCTTTGTATTCGCTGTTTGCTCGGCTAATGGTGGCACCTCATGTTTAGTCCTTTATGCAACGAACAGAGACCAAGAGATACCTACTAATGTTTGAATTGTCGATGCGATTGCTGTTGTAGAACATACCATAATAATGGACGTTACCGACATAGATAGGCTCTAAAGAGTGGGTGACCTCGTTAGCAGTCCACCAGTTGCCTTCGTTGCCAACTCTGTAGAAACTGCCATCCGAAAAGCCGCGGCCGCCCGGCAGAGCTGAAAAACCGTAGTCGTCTGTGCCATTACCGCCATTATTCCAACCATTTCTTGCTTTCAATTTTTTGCCTGCATTACCGCTATTGCCAACATAACTAGTTAAGGCTTCCCTTTCTACATAGTTAGGCAAACGCCAACCATTAGGGCAAGCAGCTTTGGCGGATTCCCAATCGTACAACCTACCGTATATTGCACAATTAGAAGGTTCATTATCGTAGCACTTACTGCCGCTTACTTCATAATTCAAATTGCGAGCGAACCAAGTTTGAGTGCCAATAACCACTGTTTGATAAATTTCACCGCCGTGACCTACGGTTGGGCCATAAATTATCTCGGGTGGTTTATTTCCGCTCCCTTCGTCAGACGAGCAGGAAAAGGTGAATGTTATAGCAAGCACGAGGCCTGCCGTGAGTGAGAGCATTTTAGCTTTTTTCATACTGAACTCCTTTTTGTTAAGGTTAAAGGTGAATTTCATTGTGCCTCCGCTTTGGTGAAAAAACCTGTTTTTTGGCAAAATTCCTGTGAAAAGAGTCTTTGAAAACTTTTCGAACCCCTTCTGCGGTCTTGCAGGAAGGAATAAATTTCTTGCGTTGGGCGGCTGGGATTTCGCTTATAAACCCCGTATTTGGTATTTGTGGCAAAATACCTCTTTTTGGCCTCCAAAACGGAGAACGTGCCTGTAACGTGCCTAGAAACGCATCTGCGGCAATTCTGATAGGGGGGGGGGGGGGGGGGGGAGGAATGGTGGGAGGAAAAAAATACTTCCTCCTGTGGGCGCCCGCGGAAGGGGGGAGGCGTCGGGCG
>JAISSJ010000148.1 GCA_031273195.1 Candidatus Fibrimonas sp. | reverse complement strand
AGCCGCAACGCCGATGCAAAACGGGCAATAGAAAAGGCGATGGAAATCAACGATGGGCCTGTTCTAATCCACTGCGTATGCGAACAGGAAGACAATGTGTTCCCGATGATTCCGCCGGGGGCATCCATTGACGATATTTTAGTAGAAAGGCCAAAAATAGTTGCGGAAAAACCAACGGGGGGAACCTAGTATGTTTCCGGCTCATTCAATAAGCATTTTAGTTTCAAACAAACCGGGTGCGCTTGTTCGCATAGCTTTGGTTTTTTCAAGGCGCGGCTATAACATAGACAGCCTGGTTGTTTCGCCCACCATAGATAATTCCGTTAGCCGCATGAACATAATCGCCCGTGGCAACCCGGAAACATTGGCCCAGATAATTCAGCAGTTGGAAAAGCTGGTTGATGTAATTCAGGCAAAGGACCACACAAGGCAAAACGTGGTTGAAAAGGAGCTTGCCCTTTTGAAAGTCCGCTGCAAACCGGAAGAAAGAACCGAGCTTTTGCAGCTTTGCGACCATTTTAAGGGCATAACCATAGACATGACAGAAATTTCCATGATAATTCAGGTAACCGGAAACTCCGAAAAAATAGAGGCCATGCTCTCCCTGTGCAAAAAATTTGAAATAGTTGAATTTGTGCGTACTGGTAAAATAATAATGATGCGAGGAGAAAACAAAACATAAGGACTTCCAATGCTAACTCAATTTCTTTTTGACCAAACCGGATACCCAATTTTTGACAGCCGTCTGTTCAGAGCCGGGCTTGCGGCGGTACTCGCCACTTTGCTGGTATTTTTAACAATGCCCAGCTATATAGCTTTTTTGAGGAAAGCTAAAGCAACAGCGGACTTCAAGGAGAATTCCCCACCCATAATGGGCGGGCTTTTGCTGGTTGTGATAGTTGTGATAGTTTCCTGCCTCACGGTTATTATCAACGGCTACTCCATAGCTGCTCTCACAATTCTGGTGCTGTATTCGGCGGTTGGCGCAATAGACGACATAGCGAAAATACACAAAAAAAAGCTTGTGGATTCCGGGAAACTATCAAAAAAGGACTACGAAGAAAAAGCCGATGGCATAAGCTCCACCACGAGGCTCTTTCTCTACATCCTGTTCAGTTTTGCGGTAGCCGTTCTCTGCTATAAGTTTATACCCGATTTGAAGGGCCATTTATACGTGCCCTTTATAAACCCCAAATTTTGGTATCCGTATTTGCCCAACTGGCTTTTTATATTGTTTATCACATTTGTTGTTGCCGCAAGCGCAAACGGAACGAATTTCACGGACGGCATAGACAGCCTTGCAAGCGTTCCCATTATAACAGGGATGTTTTTTGTCGGATCTGTGGCATACGTGAGCGGCAATGCTATTTTCAGCGAATACCTGCATATTCCCTACCTTAAGGGCTGCGATGAATTGCTCCCTATAGCTATGGCTTCAATAGGTGCGTTGCTCGCTTACCTTTGGTATAACAGCCCGCCCGCCGAAATTTACATGGGAGATGCCGGCTCCATAGGCTTTGGCGCATTGCTCGGCATAATGTTCATACTTGTGCAGGCAGCGTTATTCCTGCCCATAGTCGGCGTTATAATTTTGGTGGAGGCTTTGTCCGTGGTTCTCCAGATTGGGCATTTTAAGCTGAACAAAATAGTGCGGGGCAGGGAATACGCAGATAAGCACAGGCTGTTTTTGCGGGCACCCATACATCACCATTTTCAGCTCAAATGGAAGGGGCGTTTTGGTGACTCCAAGCCGCTTGTAAATGCAAAAATAGCCTGGCGCATGCACTTGATTTCGTTTTTTGCCTTGCTCCTTGGGTTTATAGTGTTCTTTGGGCTTAGGTAGCAAAGTGAAACTGGCCGTTGCCTTAAAACATGATATCGGCAAAGTTCAGGCCCCTATGGTGGTAGCCTCCGGCAGAGGCTCTTTTGCGGAACGCATAATAGAAAAAGCGGAAAAAAACAATATCCCCGTGCATAAAGACGACCATTTGGCAGCTGCGCTTTCAAAAGTTGCTGTTCCATCTACCATACCAACAGAGCTTTTTGAAGCTGTGGCAAGGGTTTTGGCATTTATATACAGGGTAAACGGAAAAATGCTTCCTAGCAACCAGGCATTCTCATAATTTACTATATTTCTTGCGATGTATTCTGAAAATGAATTTTTGGTGGAATTCCCCGCTGATAGGGATTATATCCCTTTTATGCAGACTTTTTTAAGGGATTTCATTAGTAATTATGATTTTAGCAAGAAATTTTCAGAAAATGCTGCGGCAGAATCTTTATCGTGGTTTAACACAATTATTCCTGAAGAAAAATTATTGCAATCTTTGCCTACGGTTTCTTTTGCCGGCAAAACTTCTCAGCGGGGTATTCAAATACAAATACAAACATCCGATGAAAAGTTGTTTACTATAAACCTGCCGAACATAGGAGATGCAAAATGACTCTTTCCAATTCGGCTGATTTTCTATTGGAGGGTTTAACCGTATCTTCACCGGAATCGGGTCTTGCAATTATAAATATCAAAACTCCCTTGGATATTCCGGCCATTGTTCCTTTTAAAACCGCAGTTGACAGATGTATAGAAAACGGCAACATGTTTATAGTTGTTGACTTGGCAAATATTAACTTTATGGATTCCCCGTTTGTAGGCACCCTTATGGGATGTCGCAAATCGCTGCAGCAAAGAGGCGGCGATTTGGCTATATGTTCCGCTTCCCAGTTCCTGCAAGATCGTTTGTCCATAATGGGCTTGGACAGGGTATTCCATTTCTATTCAACTCCGCAATCCGCCATATCGGATTTTCATTTTTTGGGTTCAAAAGAGAATTTTTCATTAACTCTTCCTTTGCAAAGAAATTGCGTTTTGTTTTTGAGAAGGCTGATTTGCTCGGTGCTCTCAAAAAAAGGTTTCAAGCCCAAGTTGATTTTTCATATAGAAACCATAGTGGATGAACTGGCAAATAATGCGGTTGATTATTCGGATAAGGATAGCAAGAATTTTTTTACAGGTTTAACCATAAGCCGAAAAAAAATTGTTTTGGTTGTGAAGAATCCTCACGGCAAGTTAAGCAAAACGGCTGTAAACCAGCTTTTCAGCAAATATAAAAATCCCGAAGTGAATATGGAATCCGCAAGGGGCCGGGGAATACCTTTGATTAAAATACTTTCAAATTCGGTTAATTTGGACATTAGTCAAACGGAAATAATTGTACAGGTAACCAAAATCGTTGAGGTATAGCATGTTAGATGAAACAGTACAAATAGCATCTTCTCCCATAGCGGAACACCCCGGTTGTTTTTTGCTTACATTGGAAGGAGATCTGGATAGCACCAATGCACAGGACGTTATAAAATTCGTGCAGAATTTGTCTGAGAGTGAAGGCTTGGTGCATTTGGTAGCGGACTTCTCAAAGCTTCGCTACATAAACAGCACCGGCTTGGGCACAATCCTGAGAATATCAAAGATGCTCATATCAAAAAAGGGTTCTTTTAAAATAGCGAATCCGAACGAGAATGTTTTTGAAATAATTGAAATTGTCGGAGCTAATAAGTTATTGGATGTTTACCACACCAAAGAAGAAGCTTTGGAATCTTTAAAAAGTTAAAGGAGTTTTGCTATGCGTAGTATTCTTATCTCTCTTTCCGCCGTTTCGGCCTGCTTTATTTTGTTGGGTTGCAGTACTGCTCCGCAAGATAGGGTTATAGCTAAAATAGGCAATACCTCATTGTATAGCTCTGATGCGGAGTTTTTAGCAGCCATACGTCCGGAGGCGTATCGCAACAAAACAACTGTTGCGGCAGACTTGCAGCAAACGGCGGATACAAGGCGAAAGGCGGAAACGGCCCGCGTTTTGTATGCCGGTGAGCAAACATCCATTCAAAAGAACCTGGCAGACAGCGAAGAAAATATGCTGGCTCAAATCTATGCCTTCTTCTATTTGCAAACAAATATGGGGCATACAAATAAAATGCTGGCGGACTACTATAAAAAGAACAAGTCGCGCTACGTGGATTCCTCTTCGGTTTTGGGTTTTCCGCCGCTTATAACGTTACGTGAAAAAATAGCGGCGGATTTATTTTTGGAAGAAAACCCGGAGCTGGCAGCGCAAGTAAATGATTCCAGCAAGGCTGCCGTTATGGATAGTTGCCGCCGCGCAATACTCAGCTCGGAACCGGACAGGCTGAGAAAGCTTTACAAGGTTGAAATTGTTGAAATACAATCGTCCGGCGCAGAAGACTATTACAAGGCCCACCCGGAAGAATTTCAAACCAAAACGGCGTATAAGCTGTTAAGCGTTTCCGACCCTGATTCTTCCGCTTTGGCAAAAAAGATAAAAGGAATTTCCGCCAGAGAGGATTTTGCGAAAATAGCTAAGGAAATGCCGATAGCCAAACAAGGCCATGCCATTATGGATATCGGAATGTTCCCTGCTCTTGACGAGGAAATTTCAAAGCTGGGCGCAAAAAAAATTACGCAAATTCTGCGCGCTCCCGATACCCAGGCATACCATGTATTTTACATAGATTCCATTATAGCCCCGCAGTTGAAACCTTGGGACAGGGCTAAAAACCTTGCAAAATCCATATTGGAAAGCAAAGGCGATATTCCGCTTGATTCCTCGGTTGTTTTGGCAAAAATAGACAGTATCCCTTTTATAACCGAAAAAGACGTTTTGGAAGAACAGGCGAAAATTCATCCTGTGCGTCGTGCGATGTTTCGCAGGGCTGCGGTTTTGAATATTCTGATAGAAAAACGCATTTATGCCAAAGCTGCAAGAGAAAAAAGCTTGGACAAATCCAGTGAATATCTCACATGGATCCGTCAGGTAACAGACCAGATATATGCACAGATTTTAATGGATTCGCTTTTAACCACCACGCTGGGCATTCCGGAAGATTCCCTGAAGGTCGCTTACGAAGCGGAAAAAGATTCCCTGTTTTTGCCAAAGAGCTTTGAAGATTCAAAACAGGACGTAGCTGTTTGGCTCAGCATTCCCGATATATCATACAGAAGGGAGTTCGCTTTGAATAAGCAAAATTACGAGCAGGCAAATAGTTGGGAAAGCATTAAAAGAACCATTTACAAAAGCATAAAATACAAGGAACTGGCAAACATTCAAGAGCGTGTGTTGGCAAAAAAAATAGTTCCGGTTGCAATTGTAGATACTTCTTGGGGCTTGGAATTCATCTCGAACAATCTTGCGGAGCTTGTTGCGCAGGCAAAAGCCGGGTACGATAACCGCGATTTGCAGAAGGCAAAAACCCTTTGGGAAAAAGTCCGAGCTCTCTTCCCGCAAAACGATTCCTTGCAAAAGGCAGCTTCTTATGAACTGGCAAATATCTATCAGGAACTGGAATCATATGGCTTAGCGGTAAACGAATACAGGGCGGTGGCGGAACTTTGGCCAAATGAGCCGGACGCATACAAAGCTTATTTTATGCAGGGTTTTGTGCTTAGCGAATATGAGAAAAAAGATTCCCTTGCGCTGATAGTTTTTGAAGAAATGCTAAAAAAATTCCCCAATAGCGAGCTTTCCGACGATGCAAAAATAATGGTGGAAAATATAAAAAGCGGTGGAAAAGTTTTAGAGGATTTGATTAAAAAAATAGAAGCTTCTTCAGAAAAAGAATAGAAAAATGAATTTTCCTAACTGGCTAGTTTGGATAGACAAGAACCTAAAATGGCTGTTTATACCCAAACTGCCGTTAGCCTTGATAATAATACAGGTGGCAGGCTTTTTTTTGGTAAGATATTTGCCGGCTTATGTAGAGCAGTTATATCTTGAGCCGAAGGCGATTCTTGAAGGGCAAATTTGGCGTATATTCACATTCATCGCCGTTCCGTTGATGAATAATTTTTTGGTATTTTTTGTGCTTTGGTTCTTTTACAAAGTTATGGATTGGCTGGAAAAAGCATGGGGTTCAACTCTTTTAACCGTTTATTTTTTATTCGCATGGCTTAGCACGGTTTTGGTGTCTATCTTCACAGTTCTGGCGTCTAGTTTATTGGAAATAAATATTCCGACAAATTTTGACAACATGAAATACATAGGCTGTTCTTTCTTTTTTGCCCTTGTAACGCTTAACCCGAACAAGGAAGTGCATTTATTCTTTATATTGCCCATAACGTTCAAATGGATAGCAATTTTTATAGCGGCGGTTTTATTTGCTGTACCGTTGCTCCTTCGTTCTTATGAACACCTGCTTTATTTAAGTTTGTTATTTGCAAACTACCTGCTGTTTTTCGGCAAAGGTTACTGGTTGTACTTTAAAAGGGAATTGGAACGGCGAAGGCGGTTTTAATCTTTGCCCAGTATTATAAGCCCCAAACTCACAGGTTCGCCTTTCAAGTTCAGGTAGCTTTCCAAAAACAGCCTTGAAGAGAGCGGGGTTATGCGCAAATCAAGCATTGTTCCGCCATTGTGAATGCTTTTTTTGCCGTAAGGGATAAAGAGAAATTTTTTTCTCTCAAATTCCAAGCGGTTGCTGTGAGCATTCCAGCTCCAAACGGTTTTGCCGTCTTCGCTTTGATTGTATTCGCATATGTCGCTTGAATTGCAGCGGAACGTAGCCGTTTCGCTGTACCTTTTGTTCCATTCCCTGTTGAATGCGCAGCTTTGCACGGTTTCTCTATACAGAGCATCGCTTATGATCGGAAGATCCATCTCAATATTTTGAACTTGACTCCAGACATCCAAAAGAATTAAATAGGCTTCTATGTCGCCGGGGCATTGACCGCTCTCTTCAACGCTTTTATGGGCCTTTAACAATTTCATCTGCAAATCTATGGGTATAATATCGGGTATTTTGCTTTTTTCAATTTCTTCTAGGATTTTTCTAGGTGGAACGACCAAAATTTTTCCTGCTGAATCCAGGGTTGCATAGCCAATGCTGTCTCTAACCTGTTCTATGCACTGCTGAACATGTATTCCAGCCGTGTTTGAACTGCCGGACACAAAGTCCACGCCAATGGACAGTTCCCAGTTTTCCGCGCTAGCCGTTTTCGAAAAATCGCAATAAGATTCTTCTCTTATGCCGTCTATATAAATTATATTCACACGCAATTTCGTGCTTATGTTTTTTTCGTTCCGCAAATTTTCAATACTCCACAAGCCTGGGTTGGCGGTTAGCAAATCCGCCAAAGCCATATCGCCGTTGAGAGCGGGCAAAAGGGAATCTGCCCGCGAATTTTTCTCAAGCATCAGCGGCGAATAACTTGTTTGAATATCCGGGTCTTTAAATAAAATCCTTTTGCTCATATCGCGGCTAATCACCTGCGGCGCAGCCGCAAGCAAAAGCGAAGCGGAAAAAAAAAGAAACGCACGAAACACAAGTGCAATTTAGTAAAATCATTTTCTATATTTATGCCATGCGTTATTTTCTCATCTTTCTCGTTTTAGCGTCTCTTTCTTATGCGCAGCCTTTGAGTTTGGGCAAGCCGAATGAAGAAAAAGAACATTCTCCTTGGCTCAACATCGGTTTTGGGGTTGGCATTCTAAGCCCGGTTGCCAGCCCTCAATACAAAATGCAAAGCGAAGCCTTTGTAAATCCTTCCTTTTTGGCAAGCATTCAGTTTGCAAAGCTATCGGCGCTAACCTTTGAATTTGACTTTACCGCCCCGAATGGCGGAGTTGGCGGTTGGTTTGGCTATGAACAGCAATTTATCAAAACCGATATCAGCCCATTTGTAGAAGCGCAGATAGGAGCCAGGCATCCCGGAGGCAGCAAAAGGAGTCCCGGGCATAAAGGAGTTTTTGGGCCGGCGTACAGCTTGAACGGCGGAGTTGTATTTTTTAGAGAAAGCCAGTTCCGCATTCGCTTGAAAGGCGGTTACGAAATGATTTTAAATGAAGACTACGATCAATCATGGAATGCGGAAGTTGGCGTTCTATTCGCTTTTGGCAGGGCGGGCTTGGAAACAATCAAGGTGGATTAGAATTTTTTCTAGTTTCAGAGAGCATCGGAATGTAGCTCAGTCTGGTAGAGTACTTGAATGGGGTTCAAGTGGTCGGTGGTTCGAATCCACTCATTCCGATTATATCGTATATTTCTCCTCTTCTGCCTTTAAGAGCTCCATGAACTCTGCCGGTGCTTGCGCCTGATTGAATTCTGCGCTTATTTCCGCATTTTTGCCAACCAAATGGCATATGGCAGAAACTATGTTCAAATGCGGGCCAACGGTGAAATCCGGGCTTATTATCAGGAAGAACAGGCTAACCGGTTTGCCGTCCAAAGCCTTGAACTCTATGCCTTTTTCCGAAGTTGCCGCAACACAGTAGAGTTGTTTGGCGAGAGCCGTTCTGGTATGGGGAACGGCAACGCTATGGCCAATGCCTGTGCTCCTCACCTTTTCCCTTGCCAAAACCGCATTTGAAATATCTTCGCAAACCTCGGGGCCAAGCTCTTCGGATAACGATTGCACCATTTCACGCAAGATGCCTTCCGCACTCGTACATACCGAATGAATTATTACATGCTTTTCAGACAGTTGCTCTGATAAACGAATAATGTTATACATACCGTCAAAAATAGATAATCAAAAAGTCATTTGAATGTATCCAGCACCGTTTTCGCCTTTTCAGCTTCAGGGCTTGCAGGCGAGGCTGATAGGATTTTTTGAAGTTGCTCCCTGCCTTTATTTTCGCCTATTTTATTTTTTAGACGCAAGCTCCCGCAAAGCAGCAATGCCGGCAGGGAGAGCTTGGTGTTGAGGCTCCCTTCAATGGCTTGCTCCAAATAACTTATAGCCTGCATAGGCTCGCTCTCCGAGCATTCCGTTGCCTTGCGAAGCAAGTCATTAATATCAGGTTTGGGAGCAGCAGCGGCAGTGGCGGCAGTAGCGGTAAAAGTCGTTTTGCGAGGCACGGCATCCACTCCTTTAACCGGTTTGATTTTAGGCGGGTTAATTATATCGTCTGCCCCTATATAAGTGGTTTTTGGTTTTTTCTTATTTCCTAAAAGAGAATTTATCAATATTGTCCACAGCAAAAGCAAAACGCAAGCCAGCGCAAGGGCCGTTCTGCCGCCAAAGTCGTAGTCCGGAAGGGGAATATATTCTTGGTCCAGATTTTTAAAGAATAAATAAAGTTGAAATTCCGGTTTTTTTTCCCTGTTTTTTATGTATTGCTCAAAATCCGACAGCCAGTTTTTAAATTGTTCCGAATAGTTAGCACAGGGTTTAGGATCTTCAAGGCAATTATTTTTTTCCCAGTTGGAATAAGCAGCCACCGCATCCAGCTTGACATTATTTAACGCTTTGCTACGCCACTCCGCATAAAAAAACACAGCCGCTGCCGCTACAATAAGCGTTACGGTTAAAAGGGAAAAAGATACGCGGATAAATTTTGCCATACATCGCTAAACGTAGTAAAAAGTGATTAATAATTGGTGGTTAGTAGGTTATTTATAGCGACTAAGTTTTCCGGGGACAGTTCTTCCGCCCTTGTGTTTTCGGTAAAATTCAGGTTTTTGAGTATGTTTATGATTTTTTCCTTATCGTAACCAGAAGAAAGAGAATTTGCGAGAGTTTTTCGTTTTTGCGAAAATGCCGCTTTAACAAAAGCGAAAAAATCCTCTCCCGTGCAGAGAGGGGATTCCAGAGGTTCCAGAAAGATAGTTGCGCTGCTCACTTTTGGTTTAGGATTAAAATGCTCCGGGCCTATACGCCTCATTATGCGGCTTTTGGAATAACAGGCGCAAAACACTGAAAAACTCCCGTAACTTTTTGAACCGGCATGTGCGGTTATCCTTTCCGCAACCTCCAGTTGAGTCATAAACATACAGCCCTTCGTTTTTGATATATGCGGCAATATATGCGCGATTATTGCCGTAGCCATATTGTAAGGCAGGTTGCCTGCGAGCCAAGAAGACGGATGTCCATTTAACCACGCTTCAATATCAAACTGCAAAAAATTTTTATGGACAAGGTTAAAATTTTCACTGTTCCTGAATTTTTCCTGCAATTTAGGAATGCAAAAATTATCTATTTCAACGGCGGTTAAATTTGAGCATTTCGAAACTAACCACTCCGTCAAGGCCCCATGCCCAGGCCCTATTTCCAAAATTTCATCCTGCGCTGAACATGGCAAGTCGCTTGCAATTTTTTCGGACATTTCCCTGTCCAAAAAATTTTGCCCGAACCTGCGTCGGGTTTTAGCACCAAACTTTTCTAACTTACATGGCATGTTTTTAAAATTCCTTTTTAAGCCCTGGCGATTGCTAAAGCGGAAATTCGCTTTGCGCTATAAAGGGAAATTAAAAAATATAATTGGACGGAAAAATTTTCCCGCATTGCCTGATGAAAAAAAAGAATCGCCGTTATTTATAATAACACTCACAAGCTACGGAAAAAGGGTGGAAGACACCGCTCCTTACGCCATATGGAGCTTGTTTGAGCAAAGCATAAAGCCGGATAAAATTATCCTTTGGCTGGACAAGGAAAACTGGGATTTGGACAATATTCCCGCATTGCTTAAAACGGAAACGGAAATGGGGCTGGAGATAAAATTCTGCGAGGACTTGAAATCCTATAAAAAACTGAATTTCGCATTGCAGGAATTTCCAAACGATGTTCTTATAACAGTTGACGATGATGCTTATTACCCCAAAGACTGGCTTGAAAAACTTTTGAAAACGCATAGGGAAAATCCGGGAAAAATCTGCTGCCACAGGGCACACACAATTAAAAAAGGCTTGCCTTATAACAAATGGAAATGGAAATCCACCGAAGAAGATAATGCAGATATGCTTTTCCCAACCGGCATAGGCGGAGTGCTTTACCCTCCCAACTCTTTGGATATTTCGCATTTAAACGAAATAATGCGGCTCGCTCCGCAAGCAGATGACATCGCTTACTGGGCAATGGCAAAATTAAAAGGCATAAAACACGTCCTTGTGAAAAACGGTTATTTTGAGTTTGCTTTGGTAAACGGCATAGACGAAGAAGACAGCCTGATGGTAAAGAATAGGCAACGGGGTGAAAACGATTTGCAATTCAAGGCTGTTGACGAATTGCTGCGTTTATCTTCCATTCCTTAATTTTTCTTTTTTTATGGTCAAAGCTAACCCCGATTTTGAATAATGTTTTTCCCTTGCCCTTCCAAGGGGTCAAATATTCCCTGCTGTCTATCTGCTTCAACGCTTCCGCAGCCGTCCCCTTCAGCTTGAACTCAAAACAGTAAACAAACTTGGGCGTTTCCAAAATGGAGTCTATTCTGCCTGTGGCAATCTGAACCTCGCTCCTGCATTGAAAACCGAAAATGTTGAATATTATGTGAAATATGGTTTGGAAATATTTTTCCTTGGGTATGGTTATGGAATAGGGGATTGAAGCCATGAAGGGGATAAAGCCATCTGCTATTATCTTTTCCGGCTCGCCGACGTAGAGCCATTTTGTCACATTCGCCGCAAAACTGCTCTTTTCGCTTCCGGGGACTTTTAAGTATTTTGTGGCAAGCTCGCTTGCAAAGGCAGATTCAACTTCTTTATTCGGATAGCCGAGTATATAAGAATCGGATTCCTTGTCATAATCTTTTACGGTAAGATAGCCGCTCTGATACAAGACCGGAACAGCATCCATATTATCAGAATCATATTTCTTGAAATCGTCTGTAGCTACAGAAAAATCCTTTATATTTAAAATATCAATCTTTTGGCTGTCAAGCAGATTGATTAAATAACTCGGAGTTGCCGTTTCAAACCAGAATTTCTGGAACTTTCCACTGTCAAAATGTTTTAGCAGACAGAATGGATTATACACCGTTTGGGGATTTTCCGTAAACCTATAGCCGTTGTAGGAGTCTTTCAGCTTCTCAATGTATTTTTTTTTCCCGCCATATTCCTTAGCCCACTTTTCAATGTAATCCGCAAAATCCTTTTCCAGTTCCTCTTGCGTTATGCCGAGCAAGGTTGAATATTCGGGGTCTAAAGTCATGTCCGTAAGATTGTTCAATGCGGAGAACACGCTCACCTGCGCAAATTTGGTTATACCGGTTATGAAGGTGAAACGCAGGTCATTTTCGTTAGCTTTCACAACCTTGTAAAAATCACGCAAAAATATGCGAACATCGTTGAACGCTTCTTTTTTGTCTATAACGCTTAACAACGGGTTGTCGTATTCGTCTATTATCACAACTGCGGGTTTGCCGTATTTTTTTGCCGAATCCAAAATCAGGCTTTTGAATGCGGAAGACGAAGTTTCGCCGGAAAATTCAATTCCAAGATTTTGGGCAGAGTAAAAAAGCTGTTTCATCACGGCTTCTTTGCAGCCGCTTATGCCTTCCCCGTAAGCACCATCGCTCATATCCAATTTAATCACCGGATATTTTTCCCATTTCCACTTTGTTTTTGAAATTGCCAAGCCTTTGAACAATTCCTTTTTTCCCTCAAAAATTGACTTCAGCGTATAACATAAAAGTGTTTTGCCAAACCTGCGAGGGCGGGAGAGGAAGAATTGAGTCCTGCCTTGCGTGATTAAATTGTAAAGCAAAGCGGTTTTATCCACATAGAGAAGTTTCTCTTTGCGGATATTCTCAAAAACCTGTCGGCCTGTGGGTAGTTGCTGCATAATAAAAAGATAGAAAATCTCAATATCTATATTTACCACTTACAATGGCCGCAACCAAACTGGAGTCAGACAAGAAATTTTTGTTTAAAAGCACATTATACAATGTGCTAAGCACTGTCATTAAAGTTGCAGGGCCTGCGCTTGCTATTCTTACCGCACGTATTTTCGGCAAAGAGGAATTCGGAATTTTTGTGAGCGCGCAGCTTTGGATGCTCACCATGAGCAGAGTTTCCGTGCTGGGCTTGGATAAGGGGTTGAACTGGTTTTTGCCTCAGAACGCAGTTCATAACAGACCGCAGCATTTAGGTTATTGCGAATCCATATACCGCTCGGTGATTATAGCAGCTGGCATAACCTTGATTCTTTTGCTGTGCGCAAATTTTGGACTGCACCGATATGCAAAAAGTTTGGCAGAACTCTCAAAGACGGAATTTTTATTTTACGCCCTTTCCCTTGTCCCTTGGGTTTTGCTGCATATTTTCGGCGGCACGGCGGAGGGAATGCGAAAGCCTCAGTATAAAATGTTTATAACGGACTGCACGGTATCTGCGATTTCCCCCCTGATTGCCATTGCGCTTTACTTTTTGGCTGTTCCATATGCTTTGCCCGCAGGTTTGCTCTGTGCAAACATTTTGGGCTGCGTTATTTATTTGCCTCTGATAAAAAAAATATTGCCGGAAGCGAGCTTCACTAAAAACAAAGTTCCAAAGGAACTTTTGCTCTACTCCCTGCCAAGGGGCTTTTCCGAGGTGGTAGCCTCTGTTTTGCTGAGAATTGACCTGTGGATGGTGCTGCTGCTGCTTGGGTCTGCGAGCGCGGGAGTTTATGCGGTTATGCTTACCGTCTCCAATGGGTTGCGTACAATTCGCCAAAGTTTTAACCCTATTCTTTTGCCTGTGGTTGCGGGAATGAGTGAAGAACGGCTAAAAACGGATTTAAAACCCGTTTTTTCTTATTGTGTTGGAATGGTAACCGCTATTCAAATTGCGATTGGGTTCTTTATTGTGCTGTTTCCGGATAAAATTTTGATGATTGCCGGCAAGGATTTTATTGTTCAACCGGCTGCGCTTGGGATTTTGCTGTTCGCTAATTTGCTGGGCGGTTTTTTTGGAATGGCAGGAGCCACCCTTAACGGCATGGGAAAAAGCTTTTACACGCTGAAAATAGATATAATATCCCTGGCTACGGCTTTAATTTTAAATTATACGCTGATTCCGTGCTTTGGATTGATAGGGGCGGCCCTCTCCACCTTCCTTTTTACGCTTTTCCAAGCGGTTTGGAATAATATATATATGCTGAATTTGGGTTTTTGGCCCTATTCCAAAAAGCTCTTTTTTAACGGAATTGGGGCTTTTGCCTTAATTTTGTTGTATTTTGGTTTAAACTATTTATAAAAATACATTTTCCCCCTTGACACTTATTGAAAAAATTTCTATATTCCATACACAAACAAACTTCGGAGGTTTACAGTGAAGACTCGTAATTTGCTCGCTATCGCAGGTTCTATCCTGTTGTGTTCCACGCTGACATTTGCTCAGGATGCCAAAAGCTTTGTAGGGAAATGGAAATCCCTGGACAGAGCCAAAGACAAGCATGAACTCATAATTGAGTTCAAAGAAGACGGTAAAATCGTGGTTGAAAAATACCAAACCTGGGGTGATGGCCTAGTCAATTGCGAAGGAACCGGCACCTACTCGGCTGGCGACGGCAAATTGGCGTTCCATTTTGACCTGTACAATGCCGACAGAAAAAGCGGAAAAAAATGCGGAACTCCTTTAAGAACAGGTAACCAGACCGTATCGTTCATAGGTGCAGATCAATTTGAACTGACCGGCAATGAAAGCGACGGGCAGGCTCTGTTGCGCAGCTTCTTCAAGAAAGAAGATAAAGCCGCGAAAGAAGATTACTACACGGTTTTCAATAGAGTAAAATAAATGAGGTTAGCCGGCATAGGAGAGTTTTAAGCTCCCTATGCTTGCTTATTTTTCAAGGAGTTTAAAATGAAAACTTTTACCACAAAATTAATTGTTGCGGTTTTTCTTTTTGCGATTTTAGCCGCATGCGGAAAAGAAGAAAAGAAAACTGCGCAAGAACCAGTTGCAGTTGAAACTAAGGCTCCAGAGCCCGTTGCTGAACCGGAATTTATAGCTGATGAGCCGGAGGAACCAGCCCCCAAAGCTGCAGAGCCGAAAAAAGCAGATCCTAAGGCCAAAACAGCAGAAGCCTCTAAACCGGAACCCGAAGCCAAGCCGGAGCCTGCCGCTCCTGCTTCTGAACCAAAGCCAGAACCTAAAGCCGCAGAAAAAGCCAATAATCCCTTTTTGGGAAAATGGATTGCTCGCGACGGCAAAGACAACAAATGCATTTTGGACTTTAGAGACGGCGGTGTTCTTGTGGTTGAGCAATATGAAACCTATGGAGATGGCAAGGTGACTTGCTCCGGCAGAGGAACCTATTCGGTAGGCAGCAACAAACTGGGATTTGACTTCAAGTTGGAGAACAGCGATAAAGGCAGCAAGAAGAAATGCGGGACAAACGGAAGAGCCGGAAACCAGACCTATAAACTGGTAGGTGCCGACAGTTTCAGCCTTACAGGTGGTGAATCCGACGGGAATGCCCTGTTGCGTAGCTGGTTTCATGGAAGCGGCAAAGTTTCAAGTTCGGATTACTACAAGAACTTTACAAAAATTAAATAAGCCGCATTAGTCCGCCAAAGTTATGGCTTCGCCCAATAACAATATTCGTTTTGTTTTGTGGTACCCCATATCTTTGGCTTTTTCTTTGCTTATCAAATTTTTATCGCCCTTTTTTTTAGAAAAAAGATTAAAGGGCAATTCCCCGTGGATTATCGGCGGGCATAGAGGCTATCTATACGCAGATAACTCCGCTGTATTGCATCTTTACATAATTGAACACACGGAGCAGCAGATAATCTGGATTGCTGCAAATCCTCTTTACAAGGAACTCAAGCGAAAAAAAATAAAGGTTCTTAAAAAAGACGGCTTGAAGGCGAAACTGGCTATTTTGCGCGCTCCGGTTTTAATATACTCGCACGGCAAAGATGATTTGGACACCTTTTTAAAAAAAATTGAAATAAAAACCGGTCCTTTGATATACCTGAATCATTCAATGAATTTTTTAAAAACCCTTAAACACAAGACAAGCGCAGATTTTTTGCTAGCGGTGAGCGAAGAGGAAAAAAACAATTTCAGCAAGGATTTTGCGGGTATAAAGCACATTTTGCCGGTGGGTGGCGGTGCACATCTGGATAAGGTAATGAAAATTCGCGAAAAAGCACCCGAAAATTTGATTTTGTGGTTTCCAACCTGGAGAGATACAAAAGAGGAAGCGGAACACGCCATTGAATTTCAAAATAAAGTGATAAATTCCGCAAAATTGCACGATTATCTGGAAAAAAACAATCTGCATTTGGCATTGGTGACCCATATAAACACCTCTGGCGTTTTAAATTCGTCCCATTCTTTAGTATCCCTGCATAAACAAAGCGATTTAAGCAGCTTATTTGAAAAAGCCTGTGTTTTTATAAGCGACTACAGCGGAATTATCTTTGACTGGCTGGCACTAGACCGCCCGGTTATATTTTTCCCTTTTGATTTTGAGTCCTACAAAAGAAACCGCAGCTTTTACTATCAGTTGGAAGATATTTACTACGGCCCTGCGGCTCGCACCGAAGAGGAATTTTTTGAGATTTTAACAAGCAATACATGGAAAAACACCGATATTTTTGCAAAAAAAAGGCAATTCTGGAAAGACAAAATCTTCTCACTGGGCTTATCCCCGATTTACTCAGAAAAATGCTACGAAACCATAAAAAAATTAATCCCCAATCATCAATAAATTTTTATCCAAAACATAACTCCAAGCCTCCATAGCTGCAGTTGCCTTTATGGAGTCTGTTTCCGAGTTGTAAATAAAATAATTGTCGTTCCTGAATGTAAAAACAGGTTCGTTTGAATTTTTTAACAGGGAACTGCAAACAAAATGATTGCTCACATCTAGTTCTAAAATATCCAAAATCGTGGGGGCTATGGCCGCTTGCGAAACTATACGCAAGTCCACGCTGTTTGGCAAATTGTCTGCGGAAATCCAAAGCGGAATATGGGTGTAGCCTTTGTGTATGCTGCCTTGCAAGTCGTCATTTGTGTTTTCCGGGTATGCGTGGTCTCCGGTTATTATTATGATATTGTTTTGATATTTTAGATTGATGGCTTTTAGCAAAATGCCTATTGCGGAATCTGCGTAGTGCAGGGCCAGTTTGTAACGCTCGGTCATGTTTTCGGGGGTTGCGTAGCCGGAGTTTTTCGGCAGCTTGAATGGGGCGTGGGTTGTAGTGCTCATGTAGTTTAAATACAGCGGCTTGTCTTTTGGGGCATCTTCCAGCCACTGTGCAACCCGATTAGCAAGCGGAACATCATTGTCGTTTTTTCGGTCGTATTCCGCATGGTCAAACCAGTCCCTAAAATGAGGCCACAAATTGTCAAAGCTGGGTTCGCTTGCGGTAAAAAGGGCATTGTAGTAACCGGCTTCTCTCAAAATTTCCGGCAAGGAAAGGGTATTGAGCAGTTTCCGGCTAGACATAAACACCTTTTTGGGGTGGTTGTAAATTCCCATTTGAATGCCTGCCAAGCCTTCAATGCTGGGATAGCCAACGCTGTGAGCTTCCGGAAAAAATACCGCCCTTGAGGAAAACCCGCAGAGGTTAGGCAAATTGGCACAGGTAGCCGAGTCCCTGATATCCGAATACCACCCACGCATGGTCTCTATGTTAAAAATTATCACATTGGGTTTTTCGGGCAGTTCTCTGAAGGCCTGATATGCGGCCAAGTCGTTTGCCTTATGCCAAAACGGATATTCTTTATTCGGGTTTCCGCCCAAAAACTCTATTCCAAGTGCATAATCATTCGGTTTTTCCATTTCGGTGAATCCATACTCAACCTCTTTTATGCAATACAAAGCGACCGGTTGAATGCGTTGCCATCTCATTTTGCTCGGAGCAAACCAAAATTTTGAGCTTAACCCCGCCACCGCAAGCACCGCAAAAACAGCGGGCAAAACAATTTTTTGCAAGCGGCTGATCTGTTTGCCGCCAAATTTGCGGAGCAGGCATATATACGCAGCTACGGAAATTATCATTATTCCGATGGTAAGGCAAAAATGCCCTGCACCGCCCATAAAGATTTTGCCTACAAGGGAAAAATCCGTGTCTAAATTCCGCATATAAACCGAAGCAAACGAAATTCCAAACCTTGAACCCATCCAACGCATACATTCATCATCTGCACCCATCAAAAACATGTAAAATGCCAAAAAACACCCTGCGGCTTTGGGTGTGCGAATTATGGAAAAAAACAAGCTCGCCAAGGCGAAAATCCCTATGTCTGCTACAAGGGAGTGCGGCAAAAACCTGGTCCAGTTTTCAACAAAGGGGCCGCCGTAAGGGGAATCAAAGAAATAAAGGGAGCAGAGAAGCAGAATTCTGCCACCCAAAAAACACAAAAATAGATATACAAAATACATTTAGGAGAAAATGTAGGAAAAATGGTTATCATACCCATATGGGTAGGGGCAGACCTGCGTGTCTGCCCGTCTGCGGTGATGTTTGCCCCTGTGCAACAATGGCCGCACCTGTGCGGTGATGTTGGGCAACCGCACAGGGGGCGTTGCAGGCAACGCCCCTACATTGGAATTGGAAATTTCACCGTAAATGGACGTATGGCGTGGCGAAAAGGGCAGACACGCAGGTCTGCCCCTACACACACGGCACGGCGTTGGTGGTCACACCAATGGCGGATTTTGCAACCGTCGTTGCACATGGGCGACCGCAAGGGTCGCCCCTACATTGTGTGGCGATTGTGTCATTTGGGTGTCGGCTATGCCGTCTTCCAGTTGGCGGATATGGTTGTAGAGCTTCCAGAGATCTCCGGTGGGATTGCTTGATTGTGCTTGTTTGCTTTCATGTTGTTCTCCTTTTGTTAGTCCTTTATACAACGAACAGACAACGAGTAAGACTTATTATGGTTGATTCTCTCGAGGCCCCTGTTGTAGTCTTTGTGGTTCATGAACTGGATGTCAGCGGTGCGGCTAGTGGATTCGCTGGTACTCCACCAAGCACCTTCGAGCGCGAGAGCTTTGTACTCGGTATGACCGCAGCCATTGCCGCCTGGCAGGGCTGAAAAACCATATTCGTCCGTGCCGTTGCCACATTTATCCCAACCACTTTTTGCCTTGAGTTTCTCTACAGCAACTTTTGTACCCCCTGCGAAATCCACAAGAGTCTGCCATTCTGTAGTATCCGGCAAATGCCAGCCTTTTGGGCAAATACCCTGATGTTTTACGGCACTGCCGCCCCATTTTTCTTTATTGAATTTCGCATCTATATTCATAGCCGTTGACCAGTCGTAAAGCCTACCGGATTTTTCGCAATTTTCCGGCTCGTTGCCGTCGCATTTGCCAAGTTTGCCGTCCTCGCCGTGATAGTCAAGGTTTTGAGCCATCCAGGTTTGCTTGCCTATTTTGACGCTTTTATACTTTTTGCCGTCTCTGGAGTCGGTGAAAGTATCCTGTGCAAAGGCTGAAATGCTGAGCAATGCCAGCAATATTACTGCCTTATTCATTTTTTTGATGAACATATTGAACCTCTCTTGTTTGGGGTGAATTTGCCTTGCGGAATTGCAAAGCAAAGCTCTTGCGGAGCTGTTGCTCCATAAATTTTTAGCGGGATTTTCTTTTCTAAATCTCGGCTGCGGGGGGGGGGGGGGGGGGGGGGGGGGAGGGGTTTTTTTTTTTTTTCCTTTGGCCCCCCCGGGGTTTTAATTTTTAAATCCCCCAAATCTTCCTAATCTTCCCCCCTTGCGG
>JAISSJ010000091.1 GCA_031273195.1 Candidatus Fibrimonas sp. | reverse complement strand
AACCGAGTTGTTCTATAGACTGGCCGTCACGAGCTTTACGGTGGTCTGCTACCACAACCCTGTAAGTGGGATGGTGGCGTTTTCCAAATCTTGATAGGCGAATTACTGCTGCCATAAATGTTTCCTATAAACTGCGAAGTTAAAATATAGCAAAAAAAAAGGACATCGTCAAGGGTTAATCTTCTGCCGCAGAATGATTTGGCAACTCATTTTCAAAAGATTTGTCGGAAAAGTAGTCGTTTTGCCTGGTGGAACCCACAACAGCGTGCCAAAGGGCGCTTTCCGTATCTATTTTTTTGCGCTCGCTCACAACGTAAGTTAAAGGAACAAGGGAAAAAACCCCTTTGAAGCTGCCTATCACAATTTCGGTTTTGCCGGCCATAGCAGCATGAACGGCGTTTTCTGCGAGTTGAAAGCAAAAAATCGCATCCGAGCTGTTTGCGGGTATGCTTCTTATTATGTAGCTTGGATCTATGTATTTTATGCTGATTTCTTTGCCGCTTTTTTTGAAATGCGCATAAATCTTATCCATCAAAAGATGCCCTATATCGTGTTTTAAAACATTTCCGCTTGCGTCTTTTACCGCCGCCGCTTTGAATAAATCTTGCCCTGCACCCTCTGCCACAACCATAACAGCATGGTTTTTGCTGCTATAACGCCTCTCCAATGCTTTGAAAAGCCCTTTTGGGCCATCCAGCACAATGGGAATTTCGGGAATTAGGCAAAAATTGGTCACCGAGCTTGCAAGGCTTGCGTAGGCGGCTATAAAACCGGAATCCCTGCCCATAACCTTTACCAGGCCAAGCCCGTTGGGAATGCCGTTTGCTTCAACATGCGCGGTTTTTATTATTTCCGATGCAGACTGAACGCAGGTCTCAAAGCCAAAAGTACGGTCCATGAGGTTTAGGTCGTTGTCTATGGTTTTTGGTATGCAAACTACGGAAATGCGGTCTTTTCTTTTGGAGATTTCCTTTACTATATCTTGAGCACCGCGCAGGGTGCCGTCCCCACCGATGCAGAACAGTATATTCACATTGAGCTGCATGGAGAGGGTATCAACCATGATTTTCGGGTCCTGGTCGCCTCTTGAACTGCCTAAAATTGTGCCGCCTTCTTCGTGAATGTTGTCCACCCTGTCCGGTGTAAGGCGTATTGCCGATAATCCGTAGTGCGGGTTTAGCCCTCTATAGCCATAGCGAATGCCAAATATCATTCTAACGCCGTAATCGTAGGTTAAAACCTCAACCAGGCCTTTGATAACATTATTCAGGCCGGGGCACAAACCGCCGCAGGTTACAATCGCCACCCTTGTTTGAGCAGGGTCGTAAAACAGTTTTTTGCGAGGCCCAGCGATTTCCAGTGATGGAATAGGCTCTTTTTTGCGCTTTAAGGCTTCTATCTGCGCAAGCTCGGTGGCGAGGCTCACCCGGCTGTTTTCATCAACAAAGGACTGGCCTTTAACCGGAGAGTCTATTTTAGGCTGTCCCAAAGACGGGGCGTTCAAATCATATTTTTTTGGATTTGCCAGGATTTCAATCAGGTTCATAGGAGGTAATATAGAAAATAGCGTTGGACTAGTTTTTAGCTGCCTCCACCAGCCTCAGAACCTTCTCCCTGTCCTTAACCCCATCCGTCTCGGCCCCGCTTGAAACATCCACCGCAAAAGGGTTTAACTTTAAAGCCTCTTTTATGTTCTGCAAATTCACGCCGCCGGCCAGGAAAACATTTTTGCTCAAATCCATGCCTTGCAAACACTCCCAGTTAAAAGCATGGCCACTGCCGGGGGTTGGGGCGTCTAGCAGGGTGTAGTTGCAGAGTTGCAGAGTTGAGAGTTGAGAGTTGAGAGTTGAGAGTTGAGAGTTATTGGTTAAATTTAATGCTTGGATTATTTTTGCTTCGCATTTGGTCTTTAATTTTTTAATGTATTCGTCCGGTTCGTTGCCGTGCAGTTGGATTATGTCTATTATGCCGTTTTTTTGCAGGGAAATAATGTCGTCTATTTTTGCGTTTACAAAAACGCCTACAGGCGTAATTTCCTTTGCCAAGTTTTTTCTAAGGTTTTCCGCCTGTTTTGCGTTTACAAATCTTTTGCTTTTTTCTGCGAAAACAAAACCTGTAAAGTCAGGCTTTGCCTCGTTTGCAAACTCAATGTCTTGTTCTCTAAACAACCCGCATATTTTGATTTTAGGCACAAAAGAAATCTAGAAATTATATTTTTTGTATATTTAAGGCGTGGGGCAAATAATTTTATTCGCAGCCGGTTTTGTACTTACCACGGCACTGGCTCTTTCCTGCTCATCTGATAGTAGCAGTAGCGGTGCCGGCACCTGTGATGCCAATTTTAGAACTGAAACAATAGGTACGCAAACCTGGATGGCAGAGAATTTGAATTGCAATGTAGGCGGCAGTAAATGTTATGATAATAACCCCGCCAATTGTGCGAAATACGGTCGTTTATATGACTGGTCAACGGCAATGAATATAGATAAAAGTTACAATAGTTCCTCATGGTCCTCATGGGGTGGAAGCGATGTAAAACATCGTGGCATTTGTCCCTCTGGCTGGCATATCCCAAACTATGACGAGTGGGTTGTTCTTAGGGATTATGTAGGAGGTTATTTGACGGCAGGCAGATACTTGAAGGCAACGAGCAGATGGAACAGCAGCTTCCTCTGTGAAGTTAGTTGCAACGGCACGGATGAGTACGGCTTTTCCGCTCTGCCGGGCGGTCACTACAGCAATAACACTAACCGCTTCGCTAGTGTCGGTGACTACGGCATCTATTGGAGTGCCAGTGAGAACAATAGCTACGGAAACCGAGCTTACATATTGGAAATAAGAGCCTTAGAAAATGTTGGCTTGGGTGCCAGTAATGAAAATAAGCCTGACCTGAACTCTGTCCGTTGCATTCAGGACTAGGCGGTTGGGGTGCTTGCACCCTAACGGATTTTTGCGACGTGGTGGTGCGTTTTTTACAACGCCTCTATCTCCTCTGCCGACAGACCTGTTACCTTAGATATTATGTTAAGGCTTATGCCTTTGGATTTCATGTTCTTGGCTACTTCTGTAATGCCTTCCGTCTTGCCTTCAATTTTGCCTTCTGCCTTGCCTTCAATCTTGCCTTTCTCAATCCCACGAGCCTCGCCATCTTCGTAGCTGGCACTCAACATACTGCGGGCATTCCTAAGAGACTCCATGTAAGAACGATAACGCAAACGCTCCTCATCGGACATATCGTCTTCTCTCAAACGCTCACGAGCTTCCGGCAAACCGGGGGCTGTGAAATCTTTAGGTATATCGCCCGTCTTCAAAAAACTAAGCCATTCGTCAAGAGAGTTTTTTGCAACATTGTCAAAATCATCTACCCTAAGCAAAAAATATTCGGGATATAAATCACCCGCAAACTCACGCCTGAACTGCTCCTGCTGCTTCTGGCTCAGGCGAAGAACATCATCCGTTTTATTAACGCCTCTGAACTCGGTTTTGCCGTGATATGCATAATCCTCGCCTTGCCCAAGACCAAAATAAACTATGCTCACCGAATACACTTTCTTAACCTTTGTATAATCATCGCCAAGGTCTATATATTCTGTTATGAGTTTAGAGGTTCCGTAGAGAATTCTTTGGAAATAGTCATTTACTCTGCTGTTCTGCACCTCTATTATCGCAAGCTCCCCCGTGCCAAGCTCGGCAAGCATATCCACCCGATTGAATTTGTCGTTTTCATGTTCCTGGTTGCTTTCGCTTTCTAACATTCTGTGTATTTTGACATTCGTTTTGAGCAGGACTGTCAAAAGACCTTCCAATACCACGAAATTGGCTTTCTGTCGCAGAAGCCTTTTGGCGGCATAGTCAAAGCGTATGTATTTGGGCATAACCGGTAATGTAGAAAATAATTTTGTAGAGATAGATAATTATCCGTCTCTACGGCATGGTGCGATGAACATGGTGCAATGTAATTCTGCGAAGGCACTCCGTTAATGCTGGAAATGCTTACCCCAGTGAAGCTGCCCGTGAGGGCAGCCCAATTTGGGTGTGCAAACAAATGCCAGATACGCCCTGAAAGGAACTTGATATTTGCACAAGCAGGGCGGGGGTCTTTTGAGCGTTTGCGGCTTGGATGTTGATTATTCGTGCCTTATGATTGTTCGCGAGGTTGCGGAGGGCTTGGCGGTTGAGGCGGACGAGAACTACACGGCGGCATTGGATTTGAAGCTCACGCCGGAGCTTAGGCAGAGCTGCATGGCTAGGGAGTTGGTCAATCGCATTCAGAACCGCCGGAAGGAGATGGATTTGCAGATTACCGACCGTGTGAGGATTTATTTGAGCGGCTTGGGCGGGTATGCGGATTTGCGGTCTGCCGTTGAGCGGCACAGGGATTACATTCTGGAGGAGACGCAGGGGGTGGGGATTTCTTTTGAGAGCGAGGAGGGCGTTGCAGGCAACGCCCTTACAGCGGTGGTGGTTGAGGGGTGCGAAATTGGGGTGGGGTTGGTTCCTCTTTTGTAGGTTTCTATATTTATGGCAGAGGTAATTTTTATGCTGAAACAGGTTTTAGTGCCGAGCAAAGAAAACTCTACCGTGTCCATTCCTGCCGAGTTTTATGGAATTGAGGT
>JAISSJ010000084.1 GCA_031273195.1 Candidatus Fibrimonas sp. | reverse complement strand
CACCTCAAAGCCGGAACGCTCAGGGTAAAGGCGCCCGTATTCCGCGTATAAAAGGTCTAAGTATTCACCTAGATTTTTGCCTGTTACCGCCATGATTTCCAAAGCGAGCAAAAGCCCGAACATGGCATCTTTTTCCAAAGTGTTGTTAAGGCCAGTGATTCCGTCTGATTCCTCAAAGGCTATAACTGCCTGGGGGTTTGCGTTCCTTTTTAGCCACGGGCGAAAGTTTTTAAAGCCGACGGGGGTTTCCATAACCGGGATGCCGAGCTTTGCTGCTACTATGTTTGCGAAATTTGAAGTGGCTACGGACTTTGCCAAAACGCCTTCTTCCTTGCGCCAGGTAACCATATAGTGAAAGGCTATTGCCCCAAAACTGTTCATGTCTATTTCACGGGTGCCATCGTAAAAGCGAATGCGGTCTCCGTCCGGGTCAAAAATCGCTCCGAGCTTGAAGCGGCTTTTGCTCGCATCCAAAACCTGTCTTACTCCTGCGAGGTTTTTGGAAGACGGTTCCGGCGTAACACCGCCGAATAAAGGGTCTGTTTCTGTTCTGAGGCTAGTGAGGCATTGCGGGTTGTTCAGCATTGCGGTTGGCCGGCCCCTTGTTGAGCCGTGAACATGGTCGCAAACCAAGTCTATGCTCTCTTTTGAAAGCAAGGATAAAATTCTGCCGTATTTTATTGTCCCTTGCTTTTCGGAGAAATTCTTATATATTTTGATGGGGTCTATGATTTCCCAATTTATGTTGCCCGGTGCTTCCCAAACGTGCGTTTTCATCAAGGTGTTTGAGTTTTGTGTTATTTTGTTGGTGATTTCGGGACCTGCGGGGCCTCCGTCTGCGGGGTTGAATTTTATGCCGTTGTAGTTGCTTGGGTTATGAGACGGCGTTATGTTCACGGAGCAAGCCGCACCCAGAGACTCTATCGCTGCGCTGAATTCAGGAGTTGGCATTTCTCCACCGTAATAAACTTTTATGCCTGCCTTTATGAACTGGTCTGCCACAACCTCGCAAAACTCTTTGCCGAGCAAGCGATTATCGTGGCCAACCACTAAGCCCTTTGCTTGCAATTCTTCAAAAGAGCTTACACCCAAGGCTTTAAACACAGCGGAGTCCGCTTCTCTGTAAACCTGCAAAATGGCCTTTGCAACCACCTGAATATTTTTGAGGGTGAATTCCGAGCCTATTTCGCCTCGCCAACCGCTGGTGCCAAAGCCAACCACGGCGGTTTTTGTTGAAGTTATTGCTGCATTCTTAACCTGCTCAACAAGCTGGCTGTCACGCATGGGATTAAAGTCCGGGGATTGGATTTGCTTCCAGACTTTGGAAATGTTTATAGCTGGCATGGGTAAAACGTAGAAAAATCTACGTTAAACCCGGTTCATAAATGGCATCTGTCCATTTAATCTATCCTGATCATCTCAATTCGGCGGTTAATCTCGCGTCCTTCTTCGGTTGCATTATCCGCAATGGGCTGGCTCTGCCCGTAGCCCACCGCTTTCATTCTGTTTATTTTAACGCCTTTGGTGACCAGATAGCTTACAACTGCTTTGGCACGGCTTTCAGACAGTTTCTGGTTTGTAGCCTCCTTGCCCAAATTATCCGTGTGTCCCTGAATTTCAATTTTGACATTCGGATATGCCAAAAGCTGTTCTGCAACTCCATCCAGCACCCTCTTGGCATCAAGCGACAGCACGGATTTGCCGGGAAGGAAGTTTACGCCCTTCAAGTTGACCTTTTCTTCTATGGGTGGTGGCTCTTCCACTATAACCTCTACCATTTGCGTTTTAACAACGCCCTTTCCTTTTGCGACAAGGACATATTTAGTGGTTTGAGTAGGCTTTACGGTTCTTGTGCCTTTATCGGCAATGGAGCCTATTCCTTCTATGCTCACTTCTTCCGCATCTGTGGTAATCCAGTTTAATGTTGCGGTATGTCCTTTTTGTATGGTCTCCGGAACAGCATTGAATATTATAGCAGGGCCTTGCGGTGCTTCTACAACTATCTCCACGGACTCCGTTTTCTCGCCGCCTTTGCCTTTCGCTAGAAGGGTGTAAGTTGTTGTTTCCGAAGGTTTTATTTCCCTTGAGCCTTTGTCCGTAACAGGCCCTATATCTTTTATGCTCACCTCGTCTGCATCGGAAACCATCCAATTCAGCGTGGCAACATGCCCCGTTTGTATGGTTTTCGGGCTTACTGTAAACACAACCGAAGGAGCCGGTGCGGATTCCACTGCAATAATCACGGACTCCGTTTTTTCGCCGCCCTTGCCTTTTGCGGTGATAGTGTATTTAACCGTTTGGGAAGGCGTAACTTTAATTGAGCCTTTGTCGGGAACGGTTCCTATGCCTCCTATGCTAACTTCGTCTGTGTGCAGGGTAACCCAGTGCAGAACAGCGCTTTGCCCCATCGGTATGGAATCCGGTGCTGCGTTGAACGCCAAATAGGGTGGTTCTGCGATTGAGCTGGCTCCCAGTGCCAGCTTTAATTTAAAGCCAACCGCAACCGGTGCCATAATTTTCTCGTAATCTTTAAATTCGTCGGATTTTCTCAATATGTTGTTCAACCCATAATCCAGATAGGCACCGGTATATAGATAGACATGATTTTTAAACTTCCATTTCATGCCCACTTCCCCAGAGGCAAAAAAGGCAGGTTTTAATTCCGGCTCGGAACTATTTCCATATTTAGGGTTGTCTGAACGAAAGCGATTGTATAAAGGCACTCCGGCCTTAGCTCCTGCATCAAAATAGAACTTGTGCCAATCGCCTCCCTGAAACTGAAGCATGAGCGGAACCTGAAGCGACATAATACGCTGTCTGTCTTGGTATCCGTCTTGTTTAAACCTGCTTTTATAAGAGGCTAATTCGACTCCCAGCTCCAATCCGCTATAATCGGAGAAGAATAAGGTATATCCCAATCCGCCTAACCAACCAAAGCCCTTTCCATGTTCGGGAGGCAGTGACAGGCCATCATACAGCAAAGTGGACCAGCCACCACCGCCATATAGCGAAAATTCGTGCCTGCTTTGAGCGTAGATGGTAGCACAAAGCCCCAAAAACAATATTAAAATTGTCCTTTTCATAATTGTACCTCACTTTATGTGATAATAATATAGAAAATAAAAGGATAACGGGCTTGGGGTATAGGGTTGGGCAAAAATCTAAGAAAGGCTTCATTTTTTCTACCTTTCCTACAATGCAATTCGGCTTAACAGATTCGCAGGTAAAGGAATCAAAGGAAAAGTTCGGCGATAACCGTTTAACGGAAATTGAACGGGAGAGTTTCTTTGACAAGCTAAAGGAAAATTTTGGCGACCCGATGATAAAAATTTTGCTGGTGGCCCTGGCTATAAATGTATTGCTGGTGATTGGAACTCATACCGGTTTTATAGCCGGTGAAGAAATTGCCTGGTATGAGCCTGTGGGCATAGCAATAGCCATACTGCTCGCAACCCTTGTTTCAACTTTTTCCGAACACAGAAATGAAAACTCCTTTCAAAAGCTAAAGGAAGAAGCCTCTAAAATAAAGGTAAAAGCCTATCGCAACGGCTCAATAATAGAAATCCCCATAGATGACCTTGTTCAGGGGGATGCGGTTTTGCTCCAGCCTGGGGACAAGGTTCCTGCAGATGGAATAATAATAGACGGCAATATAAAGGTTGACCAATCCGTGCTGAACGGGGAATCAAAAGAGGCCTCGAAAATAGCAGTTCCGGAAGGCTACCAAGACGACAACGCCCCTATGGATTTTTTGCACAAGCACAAGGTTTTCAGAGGCGCGGTTATTTGCAACGGCAATGCGGTTATGCAGGTGACGGTTGTCGGGGATAAATCCGTTTACGGGCAAATTGCAAGCGAGTTGCAGATTGGGGACGACCGTGAAAGCCCGTTGAAACTCAAATTGAGCAAGTTGGCTAAGAACATAAGCAAATTCGGTTATATAGGCGGCACTTCCATAGCCTTTGCGATTTTGTTCAAACACATAGTGATGAACAATAATTTTGAATTGGCAAAAATAATCGCTTACTGCGCAAACTGGGGAACCCTGCTGAACGACGTTGTTCATGCTGTGATGCTCGCTGTAATCATAATAGTCATGGCGGTTCCGGAAGGGTTGCCCCTTATGATAGCCATAGTCTCCGCTTTGAATATGGGCAAAATGCTCAAGGACAATGTGCTGGTTCGCAAAATTGTCGGCATAGAAACGGCGGGCAGTTTGAACTTTTTATTCAGCGACAAAACAGGCACTATCACAAAAGGAAAACTGGAGGTTGTAGCATTTATAGATGCCTCCTTAAAGGAATATAAAAGCTATGATGAGGTTCAAGGAGGCCTGAAAAAATATTTGTCCCTCTCCATTCACCAGAATACGGATTCCGTGATTTCAAATAAAAAAGTCGTGGGCGGGAACGCAACGGAACGCGCAGTTCTCGCATTCTCCGGCGGCGAAGGCGAGGCGGTGGTTGCAAAAACCACAGGCAAAATTCCGTTTAACAGCACTAATAAATATTCTGCAACCACAATAGGGGGCGATTATTCCCTGACCTTAATAAAGGGCGCTCCTGAAAAAATTCTTGCGAAATGCAAATATTATTACAACAGCGAAGGGCAAAAAAAGGAATACGACGGCCATGCGCAACTCAATAAAACCATAGACGCTCTTGCGCAGCGGGCGATTAGGGTTGTGGCCTTGGCGGTTTCGGAAGAAAAGATAAATGACGAAGCCCTGCCGGAAGATGATTGGATTTTGGTAGGCGTTGTGGGCATAAGGGACGAGGTTCGCCCGGAATCGGTTACCGCTATAAAAGATGTTTTGGGTGCGGGTGTAAATGTGGTTATGATAACCGGAGACCGAAAGGAAACCGCAGTTGCCATAGCCAAAGATGCGGGTTTGATGAAAAGAGACGGCGACGTTGTTTTAACCTCCGATGAATTTGCCGCCCTTTCCGATGATGAAATCAAGGCAAGGATCAAAGACATAAAGGTTGTAGCACGTGCCTTGCCTGCGGATAAAAGCCGTTTGGTTCGCATAACCCAGGATTTAAACTATGTTGTTGGAATGACCGGCGATGGAGTCAATGATTCCCCCGCACTTAAAAAAGCCGATGTTGGTTTTGCTATGGGTGGGGGGACGGAGGTGGCAAAAGAAGCCGGCGACATAGTAATTTTGGATGACAATTTCAATTCAATAGACAAGGCTATTTTATACGGCAGAACGATTTTCAACAATATAAGAAAATTCATAATTTTCCAGTTGACCATAAATGTTTCTGCGGTTTTAATCAACTTTGCCGCTCCTCTTTTGGGGCAGGAAAATCCGCTCACCATAATTCAGATTTTGTGGGTGAACCTGGTTATGGATACTTTAGCTGCCCTTGCTTTTGGCGGAGAAGCAGCCCTGAATCGCTATATGAAAGAGGCTCCCAAGCGGCGCGATGAGCCGATAGTCAACAAGAATATGTGGAAGAGCATATTTACGGATTCCGCATGGATTTTTATTTTGAGCTTGCTCTTTTTGTTTTACATACCGTTTGAAGACACCGAAACCAAGCACACCGCATATTTTACGTTCTTCATAATGATAGCGGTATTCAACGCATTTAATGCCCGCACCGACCGTGTGAATATTTTTGATAATATAAAAGGCAATAAAAACTTTTTGCTGATTTTGGGATTGATAACAGTTATACAGGTTGCTTTGGTTTATTTGGGCGGCACAATGTTCAGATGCCACGGGCTTAACTTGGAGCAGTGGGGCGTAGTGCTTTTGCTTGCAGTATCCATAATTCCGGTGGATATGGTGAGAAAGGCTATATTATGACTCAACAGATAAAGATAAAACCTGATTTTTGGATGAAGCTGGATATTTGGATGAGCAAACGAGTTTTGCCTGTCCGCATATTTTATGATAGCTTGCGGGTGTTTCTGCTTGAGCATAGCCCGATTAGAGCCACAGCCCTTGCCTATACTTCGCTTTTGGCAGTGGTTCCGTTGCTGATTTTATTGACTTCAATAAGCCTTTCTTTTGGCATAGGAGATTTATTCATAAAGAATTTGCCTGTTTATCTGCCCGAAATTTTAGAGAAAATCACACCTTACATAGACAGGATTTTGCATTTGTTTTTACCGGGGAGCAATATTGAGGTGAATGCGATTACAGGCATAATCCTGGAGAATATTATGCCGTTTTTGAATAAGGCCATAGGGATTAGGCTGGACTCTTTGGGGGTGATAGGTGCCGTAGGTTTGCTGGTGACTTTTATTTTAATGATAGACTCAATAGAAACCAATATGAATATAGTTTGGGGAGTTAATGAAACCCGTGGCTATTTGCAAAAGGCTATGGTATTCATTCCGTTTTTGCTTTTGTTTGCGGGCGGCATAGGTATTTTCAGCATGTTTATACGCTATATGCGCGATATTATAAAGAGTATTTTGGTTTTGGGAGAACTCGGCAGCATTTTGGTGAATATGACTATTCCAACCTCCTTGCTTTTTTTGATGTTGTTTGCCCTATGGCTTTTGTATTGCTATATGCCATACGTTCCGGAAAAAGGGGGATTTTTTATAGCCGGTGTTAAAAAAACAAAGGAGAGAGGGCTGCCCGCTCTTATCTCGGCCGTTTTTGCCTTTGCCGCCGCTTCTGTTTTTATTTTTGCAATGGGAATTTTACAAGCCAGTATGTTTGCCAAGTGGTCGCTTTTTTACGGTTCTCTTGCCGTTTTTCCCATGATTATGTTTTTGCTGTTCGGTTTTTGGTGCATTGTGCTTTTTGGAAACGCCCTTTGCTGGCGAATAACGGATAGAAAGCACTCTAAAACACGTTTTCTTAGCAAGATTAGAAAGTTGAGCAGGCATTAACAAGGCTGCCTCAATACTATTTTACTATATTAACCCTAAACACCCCAGCGAGGCTATTATGGATGAAACCCCAGACAATAATATGGACCGCCGTGAATTCATCAAACTTGTTGGAGCCGGAGCTGCTTTGGCTGCTTTGAGTGGATGCGGAACAAAAGAGAAATCTTCGGCAATGCAATCGGAAGTGCCAAGCGACAAAATGACCTACAGAACCGACCCCAAAAACGGAAACAAGGTTTCCCTTTTGGCTTATGGCTGCATGAGATGGCCACGTGTGTCTAAAGCCCAAAAAGAATCTATTGTAGATGGGAATGACCTTGACCAAGAAGCTATCAATAAGCTGGTGGATTATGCCATTGCTCATGGGGTGAATTTCTTTGACACTTCGCCCAGGTACTGTAAAGGTTTTTCAGAGACCGCAACAGGCATAGCCCTGAGCCGCCACCCCCGCGACAAATACTTTATCTCTACTAAGATGTCTAATCAGAGCAATAGAAGCCGTGAAGGTTCGCTGGATATTTACAAACGCTCGTTTGAAAATTTGAGAGTGGACTATATGGATTACTACCTAGTTCACAATGCCGGCGACCACGAGAGTTTCAAAGAACGCTACATAGACAACGGCATCCTTGATTTTATGATGAAAGAACGCGAGGCCGGACGAATACGCAGCCTGGGTTGGTCTTTCCACGGAGACGGAGATTTTTTTGATTATATGATGTCCGAGTATCAGTGGGATTTTGTGCTGATACAGTTGAATTACCTGGACTGGAGTAACGTGGTTGGGCAACGCACATCCGTGAATGCCCGGCATCAGTACGAGGTACTCGTTGAGAAAAATACCCCTGCCATGATTATGGAACCGCTTTTGGGCGGGCGTTTGGCGATGCCGCACTACAAGGCAAGGGCCATGATGATGCAAACCGACCCAAATGCCAGCGCAGCTTCTTGGGCTTTCCGCTTTGCGGGGAATTTGCCCAATGTGCTCACGGTACTAAGCGGAATGACCTTTATAGAACACCTGCAAGACAATATACGGACATACTCGCCTCTTGTGCCTTTAACCGAAAAAGACAACGCCATGCTCGGCCAAGTTGCCCAGATTGCGCTTGAATATCGCAACATAAATTGCACAACCTGCCAGTACTGTATGCCCTGCCCTTACGGCCTTGATATTCCGGAAATATTCACGCACTTCAACCGCAGCCTGAACGAAGGCAATTTCCCGGACAACAAACAGGATGACGATTACCGAAGGGCACGTCGTGCATTCTTGGTAGGGCAAGATAGAAGGGTCTCTCCCATACGCCAAGCGAACAGATGCACAGGCTGCCAAATTTGCAGAAAGAACTGCCCGCAGAATATCAATATTCCGGAAGAGATGATGCGTATTGACAAATTTACCGAAAACTTAAAAATTGATGTCTAAAGGAGCATTGCCATGAGTAAAACATTTTTTATAATTGTTAAAGCGTTTTTCATAATTGCCATCACTTTGCTCTTCCTTGACTTTACAGGAGGCGTGCATACATATTTGGGTTGGTGTGCGAAAATACAGTTGGTTCCGGCAATTTTAGCCGCAAATATTGCGGTCTCCTTGGGCATAATATTGCTAACGCTGATTTTCGGGCGTATTTATTGTTATATGATTTGCCCTTTGGGAATTCTTCAAGACATTGTTTCGCTGAAAAAAACATTCCCCTACCGCCCGTCTCGCAAACCGTTGCTCATTTTGCGCTATGCCTTGCTTGCGGCATTTGCTCTGATTGCGATACGTGATGCAGTTTTTATTGTTCCATTGCTGGAGCCATACAGCGCATACGGAAGAATTGCATCGCAACTGCTTGGCCCCGTCTATAAATGGGGAAATAATCTGTTCGCTTATTTTGCCGAACGTGCAGATAGCTATGCGTTTTATTCCGTAGATGTGTGGTTAAAGGGTGTAGGCCCGCTTGTTGTTGCAATAATCACTTTTGCCGTAGTCGGCGTTTTTGCGTGGAAGAGCGGGCGTGGCTACTGCAACACTATTTGCCCTGTCGGAGCCTTTCTCGGATTGCTCGCAAAATTTTCCGTGATAAAGCCACGCATAGACAAGGAGAAATGCAAACACTGCGGAATATGTGCCAAAAGCTGCAAAGCGGCTTGCATAGATACAACTCGTGCGGAAATAGATTATTTGCGTTGCATCACCTGCTTTAAGTGCACAAAATCTTGCCCTTCCGGAGCCATAAAATACGCTCCGCCCACCGTCGCAGACAAACTGACCAACGACGGCCATGCACGTCGTAAAGCCTTGGCCGGTACAGCTACGCTTGCGCTTGGCCTTGTAACCCATTCCCATGCCAACCAGTTTGACGGCGGCCTAGCTACGCTTGAAAGCAAAAAAGTTCCGGAACGCTCAAGGCCTATAATTCCGCCGGGTGCCATCAGTTATAAAAATTTCCACGAACGCTGCACAGGTTGCCAGTTGTGCGTTTCGGTTTGCCCAAACCAAGTGCTGCGTCCGGGCGGCTTGAAGTCGCATATGTCCTACGAGCGTGGCTACTGCCGCCCCGAATGCGTAAAATGCTCGCAAGTTTGCCCCACCGGTGCCATACGTCCCATCACCAAGGAAGAAAAAACCTCAATACAAATAGGCCTAGCCGTATGGAAGCAAGACCTTTGCATAGTCAACAAAGACAAGGCTGCTTGCGACCTATGTGCGCGCAAATGCCCCTCAGGTGCAATAATCATGATTCCGCAAAGCGGAGAAGACCCCGCCTCGCTGAAAATTCCGATGATAGACATAAGCCATTGCATAGGCTGCGGCGCATGTGAGCAGTTGTGCCCGGCAAGGCCGTATAGCGCGATTTATGTGGAGGGAGTTGAAGTGCATAGGGAGATATGATTTTTCGAATTATGCCGCCTCCGCAGGCTCATATCCTACAATAGTTCTAGGCAGAATATTTTCTCTGAATATTTGCGTATTTTTTTCATTCATTTTCTTAATTTTCTTTTCCAGTTCATTTACCTTGCTTTGCAGTTCGTTAATCTTATCTTGCAATTGCGAAAGCTGCGAATACTTGTCAGTAGCTATATCCCTTTCAGCGAGCATAAGCTGAACTGCGTGATCAACGGTTTTGCCATATCCATCAATGCGCAAATGAATGCAAGTAGAGACAAAAGTGCCATCTTCTTTTTTAATGACTATAAAAGACAGCAACTGCACCTCGTGCTTAAACCACGATGCGGAATAGGTTTTTCTGAAATCCTTTTGGTACTGGCTATAATGGTAATTTTCGTTGAGCCGAAAAAAATTCCCGGTCTTATACGGGAATGCTTTAAGATAGCCACACAGTTGCGCGAGACAATAAAAAAGTTTATAGATGAGAAATAACCGGTATGGTTACTATATCCCCAGCAAAGGCAAACGACCTATAATTATCCCTCACGCTCCACACCCGCACACCTCTTTCCACACAAGCCCTAAGCACAGACACAACCATAGGCAAATTACGCCCCAGCCTTGATATTTCCAAACATACCAAAATATCATCTTTTTGCAAAGTTCCCGGCAGCTTGCCGCTTATCCATTTGTCAACCGCAATTCCGTTTTGCTTGCAAAACGTGGCGATAGCTCGCCTCTCGGCGTCAACGCAAATATAACCGTAAACCAAATCCCCTCCTCTAATTTCTACATTGCAAAAAATGGGCACCCCCGCCTTTCTTACCCCAAACCTCGAAACGTGAGTTAAGAGGTGATAAACGTTTGGGCTTAAGAGGGCTAGGGTGCATCCCCGCAAAGCGGGGACACCAAACAGCCTTTGCTGTGCTGGGCAACTAAGAATAAGGAAACTTAGTTGCTTGCATGGCTAGGGCTGGCTGGTCCTTTATCTAGCACATCACAAGTTTCTTCTTGGTTTGCACTAACTAAAATTGTTCCGGGTTTCAAACTAAAAATACCTCTATTGTCTTTTCTATCATTGCAACTTTTACATAACGGAGCTATCCACACTTTATTACTTGCAACGTTTTTTACATGTGCTCCCACCATTATATCCTTAGGGTCTCCTTTACAACCATTGACAGTAGTGCATTTTTTAGGGAAGGGTTCTCCAGAAAAATTTTCCCAATGATTTTTCCAAGGATTTTCTTCATCCTCTTGTGAACAACGGCACTTTTCCTCTCCTGTTTCAAGGGCATTTTCCCATCTGTCTTCAACCGACTTAACGATTTTCTTTTGCTTTGATCTCTCGTATTTACGTATAAAATCTACATATTCGTCTCCTATTGACACCATAATTCATTTCTCCTATCATTAAAATTCCATTTAACCTCAAATCTCGCCACTGTGCAGTGACAATGGCGAGCATTAACGCAATTATTCACCACTATTCTCCTGGAGTAGAAGGAGCAGCACCACCACAACCGGTACCACCTGGTGTTGTTCCTATATTGCAGAAACTTGGAGTCAGAGCTTCACAGTTTGCGCCACCAGTAATGGACATTTTGGGGACTTCGGAGCCTGGGGGATTAAGAAAAGTTCCCGCCCATTTCGCCGAAGTCGCAGGTTTACATTCACCCAAGTCTTTACCGGGAACCGCTTCCCATATACCAGCACTGCCATTGTAATTGAAATTATTATTATTAGGTGCGCTATATGCAATTTTTGTCCAGTCTGCCCCCGTAGTTACTTCTGTTGCTGGAGCTTCCATAGCCCAAGCCATGTACAGCTTGCTCCAAGTTCCTGCTGCCGGGCCAACTTCGCTCGCTTTTGCCTTTGCGGTCATGCTGAAAAGTTTTGGTATGGCAATGGCTGCCAAAATGCCGATGATTACTATGACAACCATCAATTCAATCAGGGTAAAACCCCGCTTCTCTAAAACACGTCTTTGAGT
>JAISSJ010000166.1 GCA_031273195.1 Candidatus Fibrimonas sp. | reverse complement strand
AGGGCTATCAGTCCAGGCTTTGACTTTGAGGGCAGGGCTTCAAAAATCCTTTTAGCGTTTAAAAAGGCGGCTTTTGCAGCCGAAACCTGCTCGTTTTCCGGGTTTTGCAAAGGCAAAATGTGCAATAAGCCCCATTCGCGAAGAATGTTCAGAGTTTCCTCTTTGCTTGCATCCGTGGCTGCTACCACAACCCTGCTCATAGGAGTTATCATGGAGGGAAATATAGAAAAATTATTTGGGCATCATATAAACTATGGCCAGGGTTTTATTTGGCAGGTCTATTTTTTTTATGTGAATCTTCAGATATGTGTCCTTGCCCCTTATTGTTAAAAAGGTTTCGAATTCTATGCTGCCATACATCATAACATCTGCTATTCGTTCTGAAAATGTAACGGATTTTGAACCATTTGGCTGGTAGGGAGGGATGCTTTCGCTAACCACCCGTATAATATTTTCCGCAGCATTTTGATAAGAGGTAAATTGCCACAATTTTATGCCGACTTCATTCATTTCCAAGAGTTTCAAACCTGTGCTTTTTACCTCAAACAGAGCCATTACTATCGGGCATAAATCCATGGATTCCTTTGCAAGCATAGCGCTTTCCCTTTCCCGGCTTTCCATTCTCTCAAAACTTCTCTTTTCAATGGTCACATTCTTTACCACCCCGGAAATTCTTTTGGGCTTGCCGTTTTCAATTTCCAGCCATCTTCCTGTTTCTCTGAGCCAAATTGAGGAACCATCTTTTTGTTTTATGCGGAAATCCACTTCCCAAATGTCAGAATTAACAATTTCTTTCAATTTTTCCTGGTCTTCCGGCCAAACTATGGCTGCTATCCATCCCGACCTTTTAGAACCGATTTCTTTCTCAGTATAGTCAATGGTATTCCAAAAACTATCAGATGCAGCTATAAGCGAGTCATCTGCCGTATTTATTTCCCACCAGCCCATTAACTTCTTCATTATGAATAAGAATATAGAAAAGCCGCCGGGTGAGGATAACCGGTGTTTTTCTACATTGAGCCTATGGGATTTAAATGTGGCATAGTCGGTTTGCCTAATGTTGGCAAAAGCACTATATTCAATGCAATAACAAACGCAGGGGCAGAGAGCGCAAACTATCCTTTTTGCACCATAAACCCCAATGTCGGGATGGTAAATGTGCCGGATAAGCGTTTAGATGTTCTTGTTAAGGCCTACAAACCGAGGAGTATTGTTCCCGCTGTTACCCAGTTTGTGGACATAGCCGGGCTTGTTAAGGGAGCCTCTCAGGGTGAGGGTCTTGGAAACCAGTTTTTAACGCACATAAGGGAATGCGAAGCCATCATGGAGGTGGTTCGCTGTTTTGATGATGAGAATATCATTCATGTGCATGAGTCGGTAAATCCTCTGCGAGACGTTGAGATTATAGAGACCGAGCTTATACTAAAGGATTTGGAGAGTGTGGATAAGAGGCTTGCTCAGGAGGCAAAGAACGCCAGAATTGGCACGGCAAAGGCAAAGGAGAGGTTGGCCGTGTGCGAGGCTCTTTCAAAGCACTTGGGTGAGGGAAAGCCCGCCCGCTCTTTTGAAAAAAGCGATGCTGCGCAAGAGGTTATTTTTGAGTTGGCATTGCTCACCGCAAAGCCGATTTTTTACTGTGCAAATGTAGGCGAGGGCGATGTTTTAACCGGCAATGCTTACACGGAAGAGTTGAAAAAGTATGCCGCCGGGCGTGGCGAGGATGTTGTGATTATCTGCGGCAAGATTGAGGAGGAGTTATCTTCAATGGAGGCACAGGAAAAGGCGGAGTTTCTCAAAGATTTGGGCATGGCGGAGAGCGGTTTGGATCAGGCTGTGCACAAGGGTTATGCTATCTTAGGGTTGCGGACATTTTTCACGGCTGGCGAAAAGGAAGTTCGTGCATGGACTTTTCACAAGGGGTGGAAGGCTCCGGCTTGCGCAGGTGTTATTCACACGGATTTTGAAAAGGGTTTCATCAGAGCGGAAACCTTATCCTATGCGGATTTTGAAAAATACGGCAGTTTGAATGCGGCAAAGGATGCCGGCCATTTGCGCACCGAAGGTAAGGATTACGAGGTGCAGGACGGGGATATTATGTTGTTTTTGTTTAATGGGTAGTTAGCGATATACGCCCTTTTTCTACCTTACCCCCTATGCGAGAATTCAATGTAACGGGACTCTGCATACCCGGCAAACATTATATGGTGGACATTTCGGAGAAAGTTCGCCAAATTTTCGCAATGGTGGAAAAAGGACAGTATTTCACCATAAACCGGGCAAGACAATACGGGAAAACAACAACCATAAGGCAATTGGAAAAGGCTTTGCTGGAAGCGGGGTATTTAGTAGCCCGCATAAGCTTTGAGGGAGTGGGAGACACCCCTTTTGAAAATGAAAAGAATTTTTGCCTGAATTTGCTCAGGCAAATTTCAGAAGCCTTTGACATGCGCGACATCAAAGGCTACAAGCTCTGGCGCGACAAAACCATAACCTCCTTCAGCAAAATGGATGCTTTTTTGAATAAAATGTGCAGCGGCAAAAAAGTGGTTTTAATTATAGACGAAACGGATAAAACTTCAAACAATTTAGTGTTTTTGAGATTTATAGGAATGCTAAGAGACAAATATTTGGAAAGGGAAAACCCAAAAAAAGCGACATTCCAATCCGTAATCCTCGCAGGTGTTTATGATATAAAAAACCTGAAACTGAAAATGGTCAAAGCCGGCACGCATCAGCTTAAAGACGGCGAGAAACGCATAAATTCTCCTTGGAACATAGCGGCAGACTTTGAGATTGATATGTCTTTTTCCGCATCTGAAATAGCAACTATGTTAGATGAATATGAAAAAGACCATGAAACAGGAATGGATATAAAAGCAATATCAGAAGAAATCAGAGCCTATACCAGTGGCTATCCTTATATGGTTTCCCGGCTTTGCAAAATCATAGATGAAAAACAGGAAAAGGACTGGACTTTAAACGGCGTTCGAAATGCCGTTAATTTGCTGCTAATAGATAAGAATACTCTCTTTGACGATTTGGGGAAAAACCTGAATTCAAACGAAGATCTTTACAATTTGATTTACGATATAATTATGTGCGGCAAGCGGATCGAATACAATACTCTGGATAGCGCAGCCGACATTGGCATAACTTTTGGCTTTTTAAAGCGAGAAGACAATTCTATTGTCATGGGCAACAGAATTTTTGAGATTTTGATAGCGAATTATTTTGTAATCATGGCAAGGAGAGCGGAAATATCGCAAGATATTCCTGAGACATTTACCGAGAACGGCAAATTCAACATGGCTCTCTGCGTAAAGAAATTTGCGCAGCATTATTACGAGCTTTACAACAAAAAAGACCGCAAATTTTTGGAACGGGAATGCCGCTTTTTGTTTTTAACCTATTTGAAACCGCTCATAAACGGCAATGGCTTTTACCACATTGA
>JAISSJ010000155.1 GCA_031273195.1 Candidatus Fibrimonas sp. | reverse complement strand
AGGGCGACCGTGAAGGTCGCCCCTACGACGGTTGGGCGCATTGTTGGTGCATATAAATCATTGGTTTTTAAAAAATGTTTGGAAATATCAAAATTGAAAAATTGCATTTTGGGTAGATTTTGGCAACGTAATTATTATGAACACATAATCCGCAATGAGGCAGAATACGCAAAAATTGCAGAATATATTCAGAATAATCCAATTTTATGGAGAAATGACTGTTTTAATTCAAGTATTTCTCATTTATAATTGTGGGTAAAGGTAAGCTCTACGAGAGGGGAATTAGACGGAAAATAAAATAAAAAAATAACCCCCAGGGGGAGTTTTATACGATTTTTAGCCGCAGAGTTACTGAACTTGCGGCTATGAGCAATTTCAAGCAATTCCGCTTGGAAAATCCCCTTACTCATAATGGAGGTTCTTTATGAACAGAGTATTATTCAAGGCTGCTGCTATAGTTAATATCGCCGCAGCCGCTCTTATATATGTTGCCTGTTCCGGCGATGACGGAAAAGACGGTGCTCAAGGCCCTGCCGGCACAAGCTGCACCGCACAGGCTTCAACAGGCGGCATTGACATTTTGTGCGGCGGTGTCCTAGTAGGCACCCTGACAAACGGCGAACCGGGGGCGCCCGGTGCACAGGGTGCACCCGGCTCGGCTACCGATAAAGGCGATCCCGGCGAACAAGGCCCTCCAGGCCCGCAAGGCCCTGCCGGAACGGTTGACGGCTGCTTTCTGGTGCCGCAAACCGCAGGCGGCTATAACGTAACTTGCGATGGGGTTGACCAAGGCCCGCTCGTTTCCGGCGGCGTTGGCGGCGGATGTTCAATCGCAGATGCGGCTGAATATTACACTTTCACCTGCGGAGCGCAAATCTACACCTTGGCTAAGGCGTGGTGCAACTACGGCACGGCTTCCGTTCCGAAAACAGAGGCCTATGACCCTGCAACTATGCTCTGCAACGCAGACATGACCGCAGGCGGCGTCACAGGCAACTGCGGCGGCTCAGGCTACACCATCAACCAGCAGTTTTGCGCCAGCAACGTAGTTTACGCTCGCTGCGGGGCCAAGCTGGACACCGCCGGCAAAGTAAAGCCGGATACCAACGGCGTTTACAACCCGCTAACCCAGTTCTGCTTGAACGGCGGCAATCCCGACGGCTCTGCGAACCTGGCTTTCTTCACCTCGGCTCAACTTGAAGGCAACAATTTGGCTGCCGGCATAATCACACCGCTCTGCGGCACACCCACACCCACCTATACCGGCAAGTTCACAAAATTCGACTTCTGCTCCGGGGGAACCGTTTACGCACAGTGCGGCTCCGATGTAACAGGCACTACGTATAATCCGGCATCGCAGTTCTGCCAATGGGCCAGCTCTCCTGCCACTTTGCCACCCATCGGTACCAACACCTCCACGGCCACAACCCATGCGTCTAACGGCGGCGCAGGTGTGATCAAATCCATTTGCGGCACAGCTACAGCCACCAATGGCGGCAGGTTCGCAGGCACCAAGTTCTGCGTAGGCACAGGCGCGCTCGCAAAAACTTACGACAAATGCGCACTCAATACATCAGTAGCCGACCCAACTCTTGCCGCAGGCGAATACGTGGTTACCAAAGAATATTGCAATATCAATGTAGGTGCCGATGACGGTGCTACCGCTCCTGCGATTACTCGTACTATTGCCACCTTGGTCGGATGCCCCACTACCAGCACCACCAATCTGTACAATCCCAGAACTCATTTCTGCGATGCCACAGCCAACACAATTCACCCCATCTGCGAAGGTACTACCTACAACGTGGCAAATGTGTTCTGCGATACGCGCGGCTCGGGATTTGTAGTTCCTAGTGCTAGCAGCAGCCAAGTAGCAACAGCATATGACTTAACCATCGCTGGCGGAAAGAAGTACAATAAAGTGCTTATCGGCAATCAAACATGGATGGCCGAGAATTTGGCCGTGAGAGCCTGGGCTACCCAACCTGAACCTATCACCGGCGTTCCCAACGGCACAGCCGGCACCGGTGCTCAATCAGGGATTGGCAAATTCACCTGGGCACAGGCAATACTTGCTTGCCCCGAAGGCTGGAGCGTTCCCACCTCTGCTCAATGGGATACATTGGTTGTAAACTCTTCCACCACGCAGGAACCTGCTACGGTTCTTAGAGATGATGCGGCAGCCTGGAGCAGAAAACCGGGCAGCTCGGCAAATGGCTTCGCAGCAATTCCGTTTGTTCAGGAGGCCAGCGACGGTATTCCTTCAACCGGCACCGGCGCGATTCTTCCAGAACCTGTTTCCCCTGCCACCATACACGCCGGAAACTACGCTTTCTGGTGGGCTGCGGACGAAGATCCCAACTCTGCCGGCACAGGCGGGGTTCCGGGCAGCGCATACATCAAGTACTTCTTGGATGCTCAAGTTCTCGTTAACCAATACAGCGGCACCAAGGGCACTCTTCTCCCCGTGCGCTGCATCCAAAAAACAGCTATTTAACACAAATTGCCCCTTCCTCAAGGACGGGGCGTGAACCTAAGGAGGTGTGTATTTTATACACCCCCTTTTTTTTTACACTAACTTTAGAGATTTCTAAACAATGCATTATAATATCATTCGTTTGAAGAAATATTCGGCTTTGGTCAAAAAGCGGCGGTTTTCGCCTTTTTTTGCCTATTTTCGCATATTTCCAATTTGCTACATTTACACCTTATTTTTACAATTTCTAGGAGGAAAGAAATGAGATTTGGGGATATTAATAAAATCCTGAAGGGGGCGAACCATCTTCGCAGAATGAAACTCTATGCCCGCAAGACAACCGGCAGCAATGTTATAATATGGATTTACAGCAATTACGAGAGAAAGTCGCTGGGATTCCCGCCTTTGCAAATAACGGACAAGGCTCCGAAGTCGGAGGAAGTATTATTGCTTCAGAAGGCCATAGAGCGCAGGAATGAACTGGAGAGGCAATCCGGTTCGTTAATATCGGGTTCAAAGGAAAGGGTTTCGGAGGTTTTGCGGGAATGGGTTTCGCATTTCACAACGGAGTCCGGCTCAAGAAACGCCAGGCAGGCAGCGGACAAGTTCATAGAGACAAACGGCAACATTCCGGCAGGGGCGGTGTCAAGGCTGCACATAATAAAGATGATAGATGCCATGAAGCGCAACGACTACAATTCCAATTATGTTAGGTGCATAGCTTCAAGGTTCAGGGCATTTTGCAACTGGGCGGAGCAGAGGGGCCATATGGAGAGGGTGGACACGAGGAGGCTGCTGCCGCCGGAGACCTTTGGCGAGGTAAAGGCGCTTAGCGAAGACGAGATAAAGCGTTTGGCGAACACGCCTTGCGCAACTCATCCTGATGTAAAGGATTTGTTCATGTTCGGCATTTACACGGCGCAGCGGATAGGCGAGATAAAGCTATACACTTTTTCGCTGTACTATGACAGGCAGATAAGGGTAAGGCAGGGCAAGACGGGCAAGTTCATAATCATTCCGCTATCTGACGGGGCCTTAGCGATAGTAAAGGGCTTAATGCAAAGGCGCATAAACGAGGGCAAGAGCGTAGAGCCGGGCGAGAGGATATTCAATCTCCCGAACAATTCGTACATATACAAGGTATTCAACGAGTGGCTAAGGGCGGCGGGCATTCCCAAGGGCAAGATAACCATGCACAACTGCCGTTCAACGGCTATTTCTCTTTTAATAAACAAGGGAGTTCCGGAGAGCGTAACGCAAGAGCTTGCGAACCACGCCGACCCAAGAATAACGGCTCGTTATTACCGCCAGATTGACGATGTGAGGAAGAAGGAGGCTTTGGCAAAGATACCTGTTTTTTAAGGGGAGCGGGGCGGGGCGGGCAACGCCTCAATTTCTGCCACCGACAAACCGGTAATCTCTGCAATCAGGGCGAAATTCAAGCCTTTGGCTTTCATTTTGCAAGCCGTTTGCAGGATGCCTTTGGCTTCGCCTCTGGCCTCGCCAAGGGCGATGCCTTTCGCTTCGCCAATAGCTACGCCTTCCTTTCGGGCAAATTTCATAGAAGCATTGTAATCTAACATATTCATACGATTCGCCTCATATTGTGAAAGTTCTTCTGTGTTAAAATTAGAAATTCTTGCAATCTCAAATAGCCTGTCAAACAGCTCTCCCTCCAACTGCTTGGGCTTTTCGTCCAGCTTGTGGGCGTTGCAAAGAGTAAACAGGAGCTTGTCTTGGAAGCTCTCGCATTCATCTACGCTTTTGTTGAATTTAACAAGCCTCACAAACACGAGATTCATATAGTTATACCTTATTTCAGAGTGTTTTTCATTGCAGTAACAGGAAATTGACTTGACAACTCCGCTTTTTTTTTCTATATTTACTATTCTGTACATAAACGGAGATTTTAATGCCCTGCGGAAGAAAAAGAAAAAAGAGGAAGATCGCGACCCATAAGCGCAAAAAACGCCGCCGCCGCGACCGCCATAAGAAGAAACTTCGCTAGTTTAGGCTTTTATGCCTCAAACCGTAGTTATAGCCACTGGAAATGCCGGCAAGGTGAGTGAGTTCAACACCATCCTCAAAGATGGCACGTTTTCTTTTCTTGTATCAAAAGAAATTGGCTTTTACGAAGAAATTGAAGAAACTGCCAAAACATTCAAAGGCAATGCCGAAATAAAGGCAAAAACCGTTTTTGAATACGTATCTTCCAAACAGAAGGATTATTGGGTTATGGCAGACGATTCGGGGCTGGAGGTAGAAGCCTTGGGGGGCAGGCCCGGAGTTTTTTCGGCCCGCTATGCGGGAGAGAACGCCTCCGGCAAAGACCGCTATACCAAATTATTGAAAGAGATGGAAGGGTTAGCCAATAGAAATGCCAGGTTTGTTTGCTGCCTTTGCCTGATAAGGCCGGGCAGCCCGCCGGAATTTTTTGAGGGAGAGTGCAAAGGCACCATTTTAACCGAACCTAGAGGCAATGGCGGTTTTGGCTATGACCCCGTTTTTTTGCCCAAAGGTTATGCTAAAGGCTTTGGCGAAATGAGCGATGAAGAGAAAAACTCCCTGAGCCACAGGGGCAGAGCCATAAAAAATATGCTTGAGGGGTTAAATGAGAAAAAAAATTAGCACCGAAGAGATCTCCTGGAACAGGGTTATACTGGATGCTATGATGGAACGCGGGAATTTTAGCATAGATGAAACATTTCTGGTTTGCGAAGAAAAACTTAGAGAATTGAGCGCTCCGGAAAGAGAAATAGCGCTCAGGCTGTTTGCCCTGGCTATTTACTGCGATAAATTACACAATGGGGAATTTTTTGAATCTGCCGTATTTTCCCGCTTTTCCGAGATTTTGGATTTTGCTCATTTTAGGCAAACGGTAGAAAAGTTAATTAAAAAGGAAGACCCGGCACTAGTGGTCTTTTGGGCTATTTTCAGATTATCCTTTAAGAAATCCCTCTCGCAAAACCGTTATCTACTGCTGGAAAAGGAGATGAGGGAGAAATCTTTGGGGCTAACGTTTTAGGCAGCGACTATTTACTATATTAAACCTTCATCATAGGAAACCGATTATGCTATTTGCTTTTATTTGCGACACTTACTTTCAAAAGAAAGTATCAAGCGTTTTGGTGAATGGAGATATTCCAAACCACAAGATGGTCACCATCACCGCAAACGAATTTTTAGAATCCGGGAAACTGCCGGAGGGAATTTCCGGCGTTATAGCTGAACGTGCTACCTGGCAAAAGAATTTCAGCTTGTTCCGCTATTTCGGTTTGCTGCCGCTTTTGGAACAACATGCCCTTGCCTTTGTTGCAAATGCGCAGGATATGGAATTCAAAGGCCGGGGGGCCATGAAAAACAAGGAATTTATAATTCCAAACAGCATTAACGCAGAAGAAGCCTCAACCCAGCTCAGCCGCTTGCTTGAGCTTCCGCCGCCGGCTTTCACTCACCCTAAGTCCAAGGCTATCGCTTAAGATTTGCCATGAAAAAAACTACGCTTGAAACCGTTTTGGACAAAGCGTGTTTTTTTGGATTGCGAGGAATTGAGAATAGCTCATTGGCGCAGGTTTTGCCCGAATTGCAAGGCGATAAAAAAGGGCTTTTGATAGAACCCGGCAACAACGAGCTTTTTGAGCGGAATGCTTTTAGCGAAGTTTCTGCTATTCCCGGTTTCAAAGAAAAGGACGGTTGGAAATTAATTCAGGGCACACCGAACTTTGAATACCCTAAGGAAAAGGAAAAATGGGTTAATTGCTACGCAAATATAAGCATGTTAAAACGAAATTTCGCAAGAATTGCGGTAGTGCTCCCTAAGGAAAAATGCGAACATTTAAAGGGCATAGAGGAATCTTGCGTTGCAATTTTCAATGAGAATGATTCGCTGGGAACAGGAATAGATAATTTGCTCAGATTAAAAATCGCAGAGCTGAATATTCCCCAAACGCCTCTGTTTTTAGCTGCCAAATATTCCTTTTTTTTAACTTTGCTGCTTTGCGTCTTGCCGTTTTTCATAGCCAGCAAACCAGAAGAGCAGGTGAGCAACTGGCGAAATATTTCCGGCGATGTGCAAAAATATTCGGAAAAGGGCGATATCATCCATGTTTTCAACGAAGGAGAATCCTTAACTCAAATAGCCCGCTTTGCTATTGGAAAATACAATTCCCTTGTTAGCACGGAAGCAATGGTAAAGGAATATTTAAAAAACAACGGATTGTCTTTGGAAAGCAAAATAAAAGCCGGTGATACTTTGCGATTAAAGTTGCCCGCTTTCAAAAATCCTCGCCATAAATCTATGCAATCCGCATGGAATTTTTTCACAGGGCTTTTGAACGATAGCCTTGCTTACATAACAGAGCTTTACAATGCGAAACAAGCCACAACTGCACGGCGGCACGATGGAATAGACATTGGTGGGCGCAAAGGCACTAGGATTTTAGCCCCTTTCAGCGGAACGGCCTGGACTGCGGAAGACGAGCGCGGCGGGCTTATAATAGCAGTAGCCAGAGAAAAGGATTTGCTGGTTTTTATGCACTGCGACCAGCGTTTTTATTTAAGCGGGCAAGCGGTTATGGAAGGAGACCCCATCGCTTCTGTTGGAACCAGCGGCCACACAACCGGGCCTCATGTGCACGTGGCAGCGGGAAAAATAACACCGGGCGGCGACCGCAGCATAGGCGAAGTCAGGTACAGAGTTTTAGACCCATTTGAATGGTATAAGGAGATTTAACATGCGAAAAACAGTTTTTGTTTTTATGGGCGGCCCCAGTGCCGAACACTCGGTTTCCCTTGTTAGCGGAACCGGAATCGTTAGGGCTTTGGATGCCCATAAATACGCAGTTCACCCCGTACTCATTGCGCAAGACGGCCATTGGACCTGGGGCAGCAAGCCGCTTACCCCCTATCAAAGCCAGAACTTCAGCGTGAATTTTTTTAGCGGCGCAGATAACGGAATGCAAAAAAAGTTGCGCCCTTCACCGGAAGAATTGAAACCTGTGGACATTGCGTTCCTGGCCCTGCATGGCCGCTTTGGCGAAGACGGGCACATTCAGGCGATGCTGGATTATGCCGAAATTCCCTACACGGGCAGCGGGATGCTTGCCAGCGCAATTGCTATGGATAAAATAAAGAGCAAGGAAATTTACAGGGCAAACGATATTCCAACCGCAGACTTCAGAGTTTGGCAAAGGGAGGTTTTTTCAAAGGAGCTAATAGAAGAGGCTTTTGAAAAACTGGGTTCGCCGCTTGTTATCAAAGACCCACTTGGCGGTTCTTCGCTGGATATGGGCTTTGCGAAGAATGTTGAAGAAGCCGGCAAACTGTGCGAAAGGCTTTTTGAAAAGAGCGACCTGCTTTTGGCAGAGCAATTTATAGCGGGCCGGGAAACAACCTGCTCTTACATTGAAGGCTGCCCGCCGCCACCGCCAACGGAAATCAGAATGACAACAAGGGAGTTTTTCGATTTTGACGCAAAATATAACGGCGAAGTCATAGAGATAACCCCGGCGGAATTTTCCGAAGATTTAACAAAGCAAATTCAGGAACTTGCCCGCAAAGCTCACCATGCCCTTGGCTGCGAGGTTTACAGCCGCACGGATATTTTAATAGACAAAGAAGGCAAATTCTTTGTACTGGAAACAAACACCCTGCCCGGCATGACCCCGACTTCCTTTATACCGCAGCAGGCAAAGCACATAGGCATGGACTACAGCGCTTTGGTAGAGGCGTTGATTGAAAAGAGCTTGACAAAACCGACAGGGCGGTAGGTCATTTTGGCCTGGCGCAAACCCTCGTCGCCCAAATCCTGCTCTCTGTTTATGTAGGTTATGTTCTCCGGAATTGTTTTTGCAAATTCCTGATTCATATATTGATAAATGCCTTTGTATTCATCTATGGCTTTCTCAAAATGCACGGCAAAACTTTTTCCGCTTGCCAGCACCTCACCCTGGCAGTAGCCAACAGGAATTCCCTTTACATAAAAAACCAAACCGCTTAAACCTAAAACTTCGTGCAGTTTCACAGCCTCCTTTGCCGGGTCGTAGTCCAAGTGTTCGCCTTTGCCCTGCCTCCATTCGTCTAAAACATATAAGGCATCTTTTAATGTATTTTTGCCCAACAGTTTCATCTCCCTTTCTTCCGGTGCATAGGTTCTTGTAAAAGCGTTCACAAAATTTCTCTTTTTCTGAAAATTCCTGCCCGACAATTCCGCCAAGTCTGTTCGCAAATAAAGGTACTCAAAATTGTCGCGGTCTTCGCTTATAACGTTATCCGGAAGCAATGCAGCTTGCTCCTCCGGTATGCTTTTCCAGCGATGGTATTTTTTTAATAGTTCAACTAAACCTTCTTTTTGCGGAAGATTGCCGAGCACCGAAAAAAATGTTTTCTCCTTTTCCGTTCCGGTTATGAGCAATGAATTTTCCAAAAGAGAAATGTTAAAGTCATATTTTTTGCGAAACAGGTAAAGATTCGCAAAAGCGAAGGAAGACGCATCGGTTTTAGATTTTAGAATTATGCTTTGAACTTGTTCCTGCAAGTTTAGACTTACAGGAGCTAAGTCTGGATAAAAAGGAATCATCAATGTTAATTTAGTAAAGTATTTGGTTTAAAAACCGCAATCACCTCATTTCTCTCATCGTATTCCCTGAGTGTATCCATGTGCAGCCTTGAATATTCCAGCAATGCCGGGGCAATAATTTCCAGAGCGAATTTTTTTACCCTTTCCGCTTTCTCCTTTTTATTCAATTCCGGGCAACTGTGTTCCAAAACCAAAAGCAACTCTTTGCCTCGTTTGGAAACGCTAAAGGGCCAGGCTGCACACTCCATAGGTTTATCTTTCCCCAGAGTGCAGCCCGCATTTTCACAGCGATGGACGCAAGCGAACATTCCATCGCTTTGCTCTTTCACCTCTATACCTTTTGGAACATAGGCAAGGGATTCCCTTTTGAATATGCAGCAATTTTTGCATTTTGCGCAGGTTTCGTGTTTTAATATATGGGCAAAATCCATTTGGGAGGTAAAGTAGAAATTTCTAACTTACTCCCATGCCGCTTAAAATTCTGTTCCTCACAATCCTAACCCCCCTGCTCTTTTCATGCTACAGTTTTACGGCAACAACACTCCCAACCCATATAAAAACGGTGAACATCGCAGATGTGGATTATCGCAGTTTTGACCCAGTGCTTGGCAACAGGCTTAAAGACGGCATAAGGGAGCTTTTCAGAATAAATGCACCCGCTATTCGCATAGTCAACGACAACGCAGACGCAGATTTTACCGTTACCCTTTTGAGCTACAGCAACAGACCCGAAGCCCAAAGCTCAAACGCAGAGGTTGAAACCTACAGGGTTACAATGGGAGTATCGGTTTCCTTTTACGACAATGTTCGCAAAAAAACAATCTATGAGAGCAAAAATGTTCAGGCTATAGGCTCCTACGATGTGCAGAAAAACGAATCCGAAGAGATGCAAGGGCAAGAGCGAGCTATAAAGGCTCTTCAAGAGATTATAGTCGCAAATGCTCTTGCCAAGTGGTAATTTATTTTTTCCTATTTCTTTCCAACGTCTTCGCCGTCTATTTTCGCAGTTCCCTTTCTCGCTTTTAAATCCAAGTGGACTACGGTTGTTTGCTCGCCTCTTACGGGTATCAGTATCTCAAAATATTTGCCACATCCTTCTGCGCCAATGGTGTGGTCGCCGGCATCCACGCTGTTGAGGGTTAGCTCGCCGCCGTCTGTGCGGTCTGCCATTTCGCCGTCAAGCAGAATTCGGCATTTGTTTGGATTGGTTGTGACTTTTATTCCGCCGTGCGGCATTATGGTTTTGCCTTCATACACATTGTTTTTGTTAGGCCACACGTTAAAGCGGACGTTTATAAGCTCCTTGCCCTGGTCTTGAATTATGAGTCTCAGCGGGCCGGAGCGGAAAGTGCGCTTGGTGATGGGGCTTTTCCCCAAGTCTTCGCCATCTAAGAATACATCGCTATTAGGAGGGTCTGTGATAATGGTGATAGTGCCGGTGCCGCCTCTTGGAGCAAAATTATCGTCATCATCTTGGGCGAAGGCACTAATGGAGAGGGCAAGCGTTAAAGCTGCCGGCAAAGCTAAACGGAGAATGTTCATAAAAGCTCCTGGGTTAAGGTCTATCTTGATAAAAAATAGTAAATTTTTGAGAAAGCAAACCGCCTTAGCCAGCTCATTCATTGTTGAACAAGCACTTGGGAGAGCTTGAGCAAATGAGCAATCGCCACGCCATAGTTAGTTATAGGCACCCCCTGCCGCTTTGCTTCCTCTATCCGTGACAACACGTATTTGCGGTTAAACATGCAGGCCCCGCAATGAATAATCAAGGCGTATTTCGTTAAATCCTTTGGAAAATCCATGCCGCTTACAACCGTTACAGCCAGCGCATTTCCGAATTTTTGCCTCAATAAATTCGGAATTTTCTCCCGCCCAATGTCTTCGGTGAGCGGTGCATGGGTACAGGCCTCCGCAATTAAAATATGCGAATCGCTTTTCAAATTGTCAATCGCTTTCGCCCCATTTAAATAGGTTTCTATATCGCCCTTGTATGCGGCATAAAGCACGGAAAAGGAGGTTAATTTGCTCTCCTTAGGTTTTTTCTCGTAGGCAATTTTGAATACCTGCGAGTCGCAGATTATCAAGCTCGGAGCTTTGTTCAGGGTTGCTAATGTTTCATCAATTTTATCCGTTGTGCAACTTATAACAATGCATTTTTTATCCAGCAGTTCACGGATAGTTTGCACCTGCGGCAATATGAGCCTACCCTTGGGTGCTTGCTTATCTTGGGGCATAATAAGCATAACTATGTCGCTCTCCTTAGCCAGACTTCCTGTGATTTCAATTTTCTCATCTTCCGGCGCGTTTTCAATCAATGCGGTTTTCACTTTATCAATATCGTGTTTTTTCAAGGCATTGACAACAATAATCCGCTCATCCAACTCGGCTTCTAACTTGGAAACAATTTCAATCGCATTGTTATTTTCCATGTCATTAACAACAATTATAACCTTGACATTCTGTTTTTTAAGGGAATGCACCCAAAGTATTCCCTCATGAATATCCGTATCGGCGAATATCACAATCGCAATATCCGTTTTTTCTGTCACCTGTTTGGTTTTTTCAATGCGTTTTATCCCTAAATCGCTTGCATCTTCGTAACCGGCAGTGTCTATAAACACAACCGGCCCAAGTCCGTTGATTTCCATAGCCTTGTAAACCGGGTCGGTTGTTGTTCCTTTTTTTTCGGACACAAGGGCAACTTCCTGCGATGCAAGGGCGTTCAACAGCGTTGATTTGCCGCAATTCACCTTGCCGAATATGCCTATGTGCAATCTTGATGCGTTGGGTGTTTTTTGTGGGGCCATAT
>JAISSJ010000127.1 GCA_031273195.1 Candidatus Fibrimonas sp. | reverse complement strand
AACGATTTAACGCAAACCACACTCGGCATGAGCCGCGATGATGCAGGCCACTTTTTGCCATACTACGAAAAGGAGGCAGGTATTATAAAGAGCAATCCCTTTGCAACCTTAGACCAGGTAGGTGTTGGCAAGCTGATGGAAATCGCTGTTCATGGCGGCAGGGCAACTCGCCCCAATATCAAGCTCGGAATTTGCGGAGAGCACGGCGGAGATCCAGCATCCATTGAGTTCTGCAATAATTTGGGACTTAGCTATGTGAGCTGCTCGCCGTTCAGGGTGCCGGTTGCAAGGATTGCTGCGGCCAAGTCTGCGGTAAAGGATATACCGCCGGCCAAGAAAACAGCGGCAAAACCCGTTGCGAAGAAAACCGCCGTCAAAAAGGCTGTTAAAAAAGCGGTTGAGGCTAAGAGGAAATGACAATTACTAGATTACCCTCATGAGCTTTGCAGAACGAAGAGAGAGGAAGGCGTTTTTAGCTTTGGCGGATGGCCAAGTGTTCCACGGATACTCGGTAGGTGCTTCTGTGGATACTTGCGGAGAGGTGGTTTTTAATACAGGCTTGAGCGGTTATCAGGAGATTTTGAGCGATCCTTCTTATGCGGGGCAGTTCGTGGTTATGACTGCGCCTGAAATAGGCAACTACGGCATTAATGCAGATGATATGGAATCCCGAAAGTTTTTTGCCGCAGGATTCATAATCAGGGAATTGAATGAACCCTCAAACTGGCGCAGCCAGGAGTCCTTGCAGGCGGCTCTTGTTCGCCATAAAGTTCCTGCGATTGCCGGAATAGACACTCGCGCTCTGACCCTGCTTTTACGTGAAAAAGGAACGCAAAAAGCCTTTATATGCACATCAGGCGAAACAGACCCCGACAATGCGGTTGAAAAGGCTAATTCATGGCAGGGGATAGACAATCAGGATTATGCGAGCATTGTTTCCTGCGAAAAACCTTACGAATTTGCTTTTGAAGGTTTTGACGGCGAAGAGTTGCCGGTTGCAGACCTGCATGTAGTAGCTTATGATTTTGGAGTTAAGCACAATATTTTGAGAAGTTTGCGCCGTGCCGGAATGCGTGTAACCGTTGTTCCGTCTAAAACTCCGGCAGAAACGGTTTTGGCTATGAAACCCGCCGGAGTGTTTCTTTCAAACGGGCCGGGAGACCCCGCTGCTGTTGGTTATGCCATTGAAAATACCCGGAATTTAATAGGCAAAATCCCAATTATGGGAATTTGCTTGGGGCATCAAATCATAGGGCTTGCGCTCGGCGGGAAAACTCAAAAACTCAAATTCGGGCATCACGGTTGCAACCAACCTGTTATGGACCGTTCTACCCGTGTAGTTGAAATTTCATCTCAAAACCACAATTACATGGTTATGCAGCAGGGAATAGAGGACAAAGCCGAAATCACTTACGAGAATTTGAACGATGGCAGCGTTGAGGGCCTGAAGCTAAAAAATGAAAAAGTGTTTTCCGTTCAGTTCCACCCGGAGGCTGCACCTGGCCCGCATGATTCTTTGCGTTTGTTTGAGGAATTCAGAGAGATGATTTTAGCGCATTAGCCGTTTCCGGAAATGGCACGGTTTTTGCTTTACTATAAGTATGATCTACCGCAATGCCGATATTCCTGTTCGTGTGGGCGATGTTGCTAAAATGCTGCAAGTCGCTACACATACGCTCCGTTTTTGGGAAAAAGAGTTCGATTTTTACCTGAAACCGAGCCGCACCGCCGGGCTTCAAAGGCTCTATAACTCAGATTCCATAGACCGCCTTAAAAAAATCCACCACTACCTTAAGGAGGAAGGTTATTCCATAGCAGGGGCTAAGAGAATTTTACTACATTCCCCAATGATATGGCAAAAAGCACCGTAAATGTGCAGAAAACTCTCATAATTGCAGAAAAGCCGAGCGTGGCGAGTGATTTGGCGAAGGCGCTGGGCGGAAAATTCCATAAGGAAAAATCTCATTTAGAAAGCGATAGCATGATAATATCATGGGCGCTGGGGCATTTGGTTGGCATAGCAGACCCTAAGGACATGGGCGAGCAGTATAAAACCTGGAATATGGCAACCCTCCCCATAATACCCAAAGAATTCAAATTGACCGCCCTGCCGGATACCAAGACTCACCTGGCGGCTTTGGGCAAGCTCATTCGCCGCAAAGATATTGACACAATAATAAATGCCTGCGATGCCGGGCGCGAAGGGGAGCTTATATTCCACTATATATTGGAACACGAGCAAGGAAAAACCGGACTTAACGGCAAAACCATAAAAAGACTTTGGATGCAAAGCATGACCCAGGCCGCAATAAAAGAGGCCTTTGAGCATTTGCGTTCTAACGCAGATATGACAAACCTGCAGGCAGCGGCGCTTTCCCGTTCCGAAGCGGACTGGCTTGTTGGCATAAACGGCTCACGTGGGCTAACGGCATACAATAGCAGGTTCGGCGGTTTCCAACTAACCCCCTGCGGCAGGGTTCAAACTCCAACGCTTGCCTTGATTGTGAAAAGGGAAGAAAGCCGAATGGCATTTGTTCCCCAGACTTTTTGGACATTGGCGGCGAAATTTCAGGATAAAGAGGAATTTTATTTTGGAAAGTGGACGGACAAAAAGGAGAATTCCACAAAAATCTGGAAAAAGGAAGATGCCGAGGCTGTTTTAAAAAAATGCGAAGGAAAGCGGGGGAGTGTTGAGGAAGAATCCAAGCAGCTTTCCCAAAAATGCCCGCCCCTTTACGATTTGACTTTTTTGCAAAGGGATGCGAACAGCCGCTTTGGATTTTCCGCAAAAACCACCCTGCAAATAGCCCAAGCCCTTTACGAGCGGCACAAGCTAGCCACATATCCCAGAACCGACAGCAAATTTTTGCCAGACGACTATGTTGCCACCGTAAAAAAAACTATGGGAGCCTTAACTGGAGGCATTGCAAAACATGCGGAGTTTGCCTTAAAAAACAACTATGTGCATAAAGACCCTAGGATTTTCAACACCGCCAAGGTGAGCGACCACCACGCCATAATTCCAACCGGCAAGACCCCCGGTGCTTTGAGCGAGGCGGAGCGCAAGATTTTCGATTTAATATGCCAAAGATTTGTTGCGGTTTTTTATCCGTCTGCGGAGTATTTGCACACATTGCGCACCACCACGGTTGAGGGGGAAACTTTTGTTTCCGAGGGCAAAATCTTAAAAAATCCGGGCTGGAAGGCGGTTTACGGCAAAAGCGAAGAAGAGGAAGATATTATGCCCAAACTGTCTTCGCCAAATGCAGAGCCGCTTGCGATAGAAATAGAAATGACGGAAGATGCCACAAAGCCCCCGGCACGCTACACGGAAAGCTCGCTCCTCTCCGCTATGGAAGGCGCGGGCAAATTGGTAGAAGACGAAGAACTGCGCGATGCGATGAAGGAGCGTGGGCTTGGAACCCCGGCTACAAGGGCTGCCACAATAGAAAAACTGATTTCCGATAAGTATTTAACAAGGGACGGCAAGGAGCTTTTGCCTACGGGAAAGGCCTTTGACCTGATAAACATGGCTGTTTCCATGCAGATAGAAAACCTCACCAGCCCGGAACTCACCGGCGAGTGGGAATACATGCTGGGTTTAATGGAAAAGGGCAAGGTTTCAAGAAGGGATTTTATGCACGATATTGAGGGATTGACTTCTCAAATGGTGGATAAAATAAAGAATTTTAAAGAGAGCGATACAAAAATAGAAGCGGTTGCGGAAGCGGCGGGCGAGAAAATAAACGAAACAGTTTCCAACTACGAAACGGACAGCGGAATTCGCATAAGAAAAATCTTGGGCGGCAGGCATATGTCCCTTGACGAAGTCAAGGAGCTTTTGGAAAATAAGAAACTGGGGCCTTTGAACGGTTTTCGCTCCAAGAAGGGCAAGGAATTCAGCGCAGCTTTGATTTTAAATGAAAAAAACAAGGTTGAATTTGTCTTTGATAATTTTGCTTTGGCAGATGGCAAGGAGAGTTTGGATTTTAGCAAGCAAACCCCAATAGGAAATTCACCTGCAGACGATTCCCCCGTTTATGAAACCTTAACGGCTTTTGTTTCGCAGAGTTTTGTGGAAGGCAAAAGCACAGGGCTTCGCATAACAAAGAGCATTTTAGGCAAAACATTGAATGCCGAGCATATTAAAGCCATGATTTCCGGCGAAAAAACCGAGTTGATAAAGGGTTTTCGCTCCGCAAAAACACGCCGTCTTTTTGACGCATTCCTGAAAATGGACAAAAAGGGAAAAGTGAGTTTTGAGTTCCCGCCTTCGCAAGGCAAGCGTTTTGCGAGAAAGAAGGGGAGTTCGGGGAACGCAGAAAAGGCAAAGTAGGAGCTTTGCATTTTCTAAATTCCCACTATGCCCATAATCTATACCCTCACCGATGAATCCCCCCGCCTAGCAACAGAAAGCCTTTTGCCCATAGCGAAATCCTTTGCCGGTGCCGCAGGCATTGAAATAGAAACAAGGGATATTTCTCTTGCGGCTCGTATTCTTGCCGCCTTCAACCTTGCCCCGGACGACCTTGCATACCTGGGCAAGCTCACAAAGGAGCCAAGCGCAAACATAATAAAACTGCCGAACATTTCCGCAAGCATTCCGCAAATAAAGGCGGCGGTTGCCGAGCTGCAAGGCAAAGGTTATAAAATTCCGAACTATCCCGAAAATCCGCAGAATGAAGAGGAGCAAAAAATAAAAGCCGTTTATGATAAAGTAAAAGGCTCTGCGGTAAACCCCGTGCTCCGGCAAGGCAACTCAGACCGCCGTGCCTCGCTCTCCGTAAAGCAGTATGCAAAAAAGCATCCGCATTCAATGGGGGAGTGGAAGAGCGATTTCAAAACCAAAGTAGTCTCAATGAGCAGCGGCGATTTTTA
>JAISSJ010000088.1 GCA_031273195.1 Candidatus Fibrimonas sp. | reverse complement strand
GACCAGTTGTATAAGCGGCCGTAAGTGCCGCATCTATTTTGGCTATCGCCGCCAGTATTGTCGCCATAACATCTGCTGCCAGAGACGTTGTAATTCAAATTCTCCGCCATCCACGTTTGCGTTCCGATTTTAATTGTTTTATATGATTGGCCTTCGTAGGACAAGGAGCCGTATGTAAATGAAGCAGAAACGCTTGAGGAACTCGGAGGAGCAGAGGAGCTGCTGCTTTGGGCAATGCTGGAAGAACTTAGCGGAGCAGAAGAACTGCTGCTTTGGGCAATGCTTGACGAACTTGGCGGAGCAGAGGAACTACTGCCAAGCACGGCATTTGACGAACTACTCCCCGCGCAAGACTGAACAGGCGTGCCGCCAAACATGCCACAGGCCTCTTGAGAAATCAGCGTAAGCGGGCAAGTGCCATCCGAAAGCCTGCAGAGAACCATCACCTCCGGAATGCTTGAACTGCTGCCCGCTTCGCCGCTACTGGAAACCTCGGCAAGCAAATGGGAAGAACTGCTTGCCGAACAAGAAGCAACCAATTGGCCTCCAAAAGCAAAACACGCTTCCGCAGAAATCTCGGCACAACCTGCGGTATGCCTGCAAGGCACCAAACCGCCCGGCAACGAGCTAGAACTCGAATACAAGCTGGGGTCGTAATTAATCCCATGCGGGTCATAAGGATTGTTCCGCTCCAAAGAGCAGCCGAAAAGAAAAAACACAAGAAACAAGACTAGAACCATATATGTACTCCTATCCCCGCCGCCAAACCTTCCGTTTAGCGAGGCAAGCGGGGGTGAAATTAAAAGATCATTTAAATGCTACACCCAAATATAGAAAAAAACTGCATTTTTGTCAAATTTTCAGGGGTAAAAAGTGTGGCATTTCCTAAATTTTCTACATTCCCCTCATGCCCTTAGGAACCATAAAAGAACCTTTGCCTTGCGTTGGAAAAAGAAACGCGCTTTCCATTTGCATGATAGTCAAAAACGAAGAAGCAAACATAGAACGCGCTATTAAAAGTTTTTTGCCATTCGCTGATGAAATTATCGTAAATGATACGGGTTCTACCGACAGAACTATTGAAATTGTCCGGTCTCTTCCAAAAACGGTTTTAATTCAATCCGAATGGATCGGGGATTTTGCCTATTCCCGAAATTTAAGCCTTGAAAAAGCCAGTTGCTCCTGGATTCTATGGATGGATGCAGACGATTATGTTCCGCCAGACCAGGTGGAAGCCTTCAAAAAGCTAAAACTCACGGCACTGGACCGCATTATTTCCTTTACCGTTTACAACACGGAAGAGGGCAAACCAACAGCTTTGGTGTTCATGCAGATGCGAATGTTCCCCAACCACCCAAAAATACGCTTTCAAGGACGCATACACGAAAACGTAATGGAAGCAGTGTCTGACTTGGGGTTAAACCCTGTGAATACTAATGTTACAATTTGGCACATGGGCTATGAAACTCAGGAAATCCGGCTGAAAAAAGCACGGAGAAATTTGGAACTCCAGCTAGCAGACCCGGAACAGGAAAAACGGATAGAAGGTTTAATTGAATTCGGCGATTCCTATTCCATATTAGGCGAAACGGAAAAAGCCACGGATTATTACAGACGCGCCGCAGAATTCAGATGCAACTCCGAGCAGCTTGAACTCAAAATGAACGCAATGAATAAACTTGCCCGGCATTTGAGCTTGCTGAACAAACCCGAAGAAGCAAAAGAGATGTATGAAAAATGCATAAAGCAGTTCCCAAAGAGCGAAGAAGCGTATTACGGGCTTGCCATAATTTTGATGACGCAAAACGAAAAAAAGGAAAGCATGGTTCTTTTCAGAAAGGTTCTTACCATGAAGGCAGATATTTCTGCCGGAGGAACGAACTATTTTGTAATAAAACAGGACTCTCTGAAAAAATTAAGCATATGGGAATTTGAGCAGGGAAATTTCAAACTGTCAAGAAATTACGCAGAGCAAATACTAAAGGAAAGCCCGGATAATCAAGACGCAAAAGGGCTGTTTGAGCGGGCTAATGCCGCTTTGCTCAATAAAAAAGACAAGCGACCGCTGCTCTCCATTTGCATGATTGTTAAAGACGAGGAGAAAAATATAGGGGAATGCCTGAAATCCACGCAAGGCTTGGCAGACGAAATTATTGTTATAGATACCGGTTCAACAGATAAAACCGTTGAGATAGCGAAAAGTTACGGCGCAAAGATAGAGTACTTTGCATGGACTAAGGATTTTTCCGCAGCGAGAAATTATTCCCTCTCAAAAGCTACAAGCCGCTGGATAATCTGGCTGGACGCAGATGACAGGCTGCCTAAAAGAACAGTTGAGGAGCTCCGCCAAAAACTGAGCCAGGAAATTCCCAATAAGGTGTTTTCGCTTGTGGTTTGCAATACCTCGGATGGAGGCAAAACCGGAGTGAGATTTTCGCATATCAGGGTATTCCCCAATAATCCCGATATACGTTTTGAGGGCAAAATTCACGAACAGATTTTACGAAGCGTGAGAAAATTGAAATTGACAGAAGAAAAAACTTCTTTGGAAATTTTCCACACGGGTTATGAAGACCCCGCCCTGTTAAAAGAAAAGCAGTTGCGAAATCTGGATTTATATAAAGAGGAATATCCGGATCCGATGAAAATGGACCCGAATGCGATGCATAATTATGCAACGAGCTACGAAATCATGGGCGACTATGAAAATGCTCTTACATGGTTAAAAAACGCCCTGGAAAAAGCAAAGAAAGAGAATTATAATGATTATGAAATTTTGATTCCGCAAAATATAGCCAGAGTTTTGGAGCATTTGGGGAAAAAAGAGGAGGCTATGGATTACCTGAACCGGTCATTGGCGGTTGACCCTTGTTTTGAGCCTTCCATAAGCCATAAGGCGCGGCTTTTGGCTGAATCGGGACAAAGCGAGGGGGCAGTTAAATTGTTTGGCTATCTGGCATCTCTCGTTCCGAAAATCAGTTTTTTGCCGTCCAATGCAAAGGCGGCTCATGTAAATGGCTTGCAATTTTTAGCGGAACACTGGAACAAAACCGGTCAAACTCCGCTTGCAATAGACATTCTAAAAACTCTTAAAGACCTGATGCTCGGTGCTGCGCACAATCCTCTTGCTTTGGCGGAAATTTATGTTGCCAAGGACAAGGCCACAGAAGCTTTGGACAACTTGGAATTTTTGAAAAAAGAATTGGGCGACAAGCCGGAATTCGCCTTCCTTTACGGACAAGCACAGGCGTTGAGCGGCAATGTTCAGGAAGCCATAAAAACGGTTTCAAAGGCAAAGGAAAAATTTCCGCAAAACTTAGATATTGCGGAACTGGCAAAGGCAATGGGGATTTGATGCAAACCGAGAACATAAGAAATTTCAGCATAATAGCCCACATAGACCACGGAAAAAGCACTCTCGCAGACCGCTTGATTGAACTAACCGGCACGGTTTCAAAAAACGAGATGATGGAGCAGCTTTTAGACGATATGGATTTGGAACGGGAGAGAGGCATAACCATAAAAGCCCATGCGATAAGAATGGTTTACGAGCGAGGCGGCAAAGAATACTTGTTCAACATGATAGACACTCCGGGGCATGTTGATTTTACCTACGAGGTTAGCCGTTCCCTCGCTGCTTGCGAAGGAGCCATTCTGGTGGTGGACGCTTCGCAGGGCATAGAAGCGCAAACACTTTCAAATTTGTACTTGGCAATAGACAATAACCTAACGATAATTCCCGTGATAAATAAAATTGACTTGCCCGGCGCAAACCCGGATGCTGTGGCTCACAGCGTTGGAGATTTGCTGGGCTACGACCCGGACAAAATTCCCAGAATAAGCGCAAAAGCGGGCATAAACATAGGCGAGGTTTTAGAACGGATTGCAGATGAAGTTCCGCCGCCAAAGGGTAATTCCTCCGCACCGCTCAAGGCCCTTATTTTTGATTCCGTTTATGATTCCTACCGGGGTGTTATAAGCTATATTCGCATTATGGAAGGGAGCCTTAGGGCCGGCACAAAAATAAAGATGATGAAAACCGGCGGCGAATATGTTGTGACGGAGGTTGGCACTTTTTCAATGAAACGGGATGCCCGGCCCTCTCTTGATGCCGGAATGGTAGGCTATGTTTTGGCGAATATAAAAACTCTCTCGGATGTGAAAATAGGCGATACATTAACGGATGTTGCAAACCCCGCCGCAGAACCGCTCGCAGGTTACAAAGAAGTGAAACCCATGATTTTCAGCGGCATTTACCCTATAAACCCGGAAGATTACAAGAACTTGCGCGAGGCTTTGGAAAAATTGAAACTCAACGATTCCGCCCTTGTTTGGGAGCCGGAAAGCTCTGGTGCGCTTGGCTTTGGGTTTCGCACCGGATTTTTGGGGCTTTTGCACATGGAAATTGTGCAGGAAAGGTTAGGCAGGGAATTCAATGTTGATATCATCACCACCGTTCCCAATGTGGAATACCGTGTTTTTATGACAAACGGCGAAATGATTCCAATAGAAAGCCCAAGCAAACTCCCGGATGCAAGCCGCTACGACCATATAAAAGAACCATACATTAAAGCACAGATTTTTACCCCGAAAGATTACATAGGCCCTTTGATGCAACTAGCGGAGGAAAAACGAGGCACATTTGAAACGATGGAATATCTTGACGAAAACAAGGTGATTTTGCGTTATGAACTACCCTTGGCAGAGGTTATGTTTGATTTTTACGACCGTTTGAAATCCGTGAGCCGTGGTTATGCCGGCTTGGATTATGAACAGGCAGACTATCGCGAAAATCCTCTTATCAAGTTAGATATTCTTTTAAACGGCGACCCAGTGGATGCTTTTTCCGTTATCATTCACAGGGAAAAAGCGCAGCACTATGCACAAGCGATTTGTGTTCGCTTAAAGGATTTGATTCCGCGCCAGCAATTTGATGTTGCGATTCAGGGGGCAATAGGCGGAAAGATAATAAGCCGCACAACGGTTAAAGCGGTTCGCAAGGATGTTCTAGCAAAATGCTACGGCGGCGACATAACCCGCAAACGCAAACTCTTGGAAAAGCAAAAAGAGGGCAAAAAGCGAATGAAAAACATAGGCTCGGTAGAAGTCCCGCAAAAAGCCTTCCTAGCGGTGCTCTCGCTTTCCAGCCCAAGCGGGCAAAGCGGCGATGATGAGGATTAGCTCACAGCGGTATATTGCCGTGCTTTCTCTTTGGGCCTTCTTGGTGTTTTGTTGAGAGCGCTCTCAAGTGCGCTAAAAGCGCATTGCGGGTTTTCGACGGTTCAATAATATCGTCAATGTAACCGCGAGAGGCTGCTATGGCAGGGTTTGCGAACTTGTCTATGTATTCCTGTTTGCATTCGGCTGCCTTTGCTTCTGCGTCTCCACCGGCTTCTTTTACGGCATCAATGTCTTTTTTGAACACGATGTTTACTGCGCCGTCCGGCCCCATAACCGCAATTTCCGCACCGGGCCACGCCGCAACAAAATCTGCGCCCAGGTGCTTTGAACACATGCAAATATATGCGCCGCCATAGCTCTTTCTAAGTATCACGGTCAGCTTAGGAACGGTAGCCTCCGCATAAGCGTAAAGCAATTTTGCGCCATGCCTGATTATGCCGCTGTATTCCTGGTCTGTTCCCGGCAAAAATCCCGGCACATCTACAAAAGTAATCAACGGTATGTTAAAGGCATCGCAAAAGCGCACAAAGCGTGCTGCCTTGTCGCTTGCGTTCACATCCAAGCAACCTGCGGATTCCCTTGGGTTATTGGCCACAACACCAATGGTGGTTCCGCCCAAACGCCCCAAACCGATTATCACATTGCGAGCGTAATTCTCTTGTAGTTCCAAAAAGGAATTGACATCTAAAATCGCCTTGATAACTTCCGACATATCATAAGGTTTATTCACATTGGAAGGAACAAGTTCTTCTATGTCAGCCAGCGCTTCCATGCTTGGCGCAAAATTTACAGAGGGCGGGAGTTCCACATTGCTGCCGGGCAAGTAAGAGAGAAGCCTCTTTACCCAGTCCAATGTGTCTTGGTCGTTTTCGCCAACATATGTCACTACCCCGCTCTTGCTTGAATGCATTTCGGGGCCGCCAAGGGCTTCCATGCTCACGCTTTCGCCTGTTACGGTTCTTATAACTTCTGGCCCCGTTATGAACATATAAGAAGTGTCTTTTACCATAACAACAAAATCTGTTATGCCCGGGCTATAAACCGCACCTCCGGCACAAGGTCCCATAATCACGGAAATCTGCGGTATAACGCCGCTTGCCCTGGTGTTCCTCATAAAAATATCGCCGTAGCCGCAGAGCGAGCCTATGCCTTCTTGAACCCTTGCTCCGCCGGAATCATTTAAGGAAACAAAGGGTGCGCCGTTTTGCATGGCCATATCCATAAGGTTTGCGATTTTTTTGCCATGCATTTCGCCGAGCGAACCGCCCAAAACGGTAAAATCCTGAGCCGCAGCATAAACCAAACGTCCGTTCACAAGCCCAAAGCCCGTCACTACCCCATCGCCGGGAGTCTTTTTTTTGCCAAGCCCGAAAAATTCATTGCGAAGCTCTATATATGCGCCGACTTCAACAAACGTTCCGGTATCAAAAAAATACTCAATGCGTTCCCAAACGGAGAGTTTGCCACGTTTGTGCTGCTTTTCAATAGCCTCAGCCCCACCCCCAAGCTTCATTTTTCCTCTTTTCTCATTTAACGCTTCAACTTGTGCATTATATATAGGATCTCCGGACAAGATAAACCTCGCTGATTTAAATTACAGATGAGTAAGATAGAAAAATTAATTACCCCATCCCGTTTTCCACCACAAACAGATGGCACGGCTCCTTATCAGGGCTCAACTCGACATAGTTCTTTGAGCCACGCCACAAAAAGCTCTGGCCGGAGAGCAAATCCCTTACCGTGTAGCCCTGACCGTCTGAAAGGCCGAGTTCCGCCAGGTTCAAATACAAAAAGGAATTCTGCATTTTTTTGACATCCAGGTTTGCAACGCAAAGGACAGTGTTTCCGTTTTTGTAATCGCGCTTGCTGTAAACCATTATGTTGGTATTTTCCGCATAGTGAAAACGCAGATTGTCGTATTCCAAAAGCGCGCTCTGCTGCTTGCGGGCAAAGTTCACCTTGCGCAAAAATTCCTTTATGTTTACAGGGCAATTCCAGTTATGCACCTTGTACTGATATTTTTCGCTATTGTAAAGTTCCTCTTTTGCGGGATTCTTTTCATTTTCGCAAAGCTCATAGCCGTTATACATGCCTACCAAACTGGAAAGAGTCGCTGCCAAAAAATAACGCAGCTTGAACATCACCGGACCTTGCCCTGCAAAATAATCCGGAAAAATATCCGGGGTTGTAGGGAATAAAATTCCGCACATGTATTCGTTAACAGGCTTTGCGGTCAGTTCCCTGAAATAATCTTCCAGTTCCCGTTTTTCAGTGCGCCACGCATAATAGGTATAGCTCATGTCAAAACCTACTTTGCCCAAACGCTTCATCATTTTCGGGCGGGTAAAAGCCTCCGCCAGCAGCACTATCTCCGGGCGTTCTTCCTTGATTGAGCGAATGAGCCATTCCCAAAAAGGGAAAGGTTTTGTATGCGGGTTATCTATGCGGAAAACATCAAAGCCCTTATCTGCCCAAAAGATGATTATTTTTTTTATCTCTTCCCACAACTCCTTGTAGTTTTCGTTGTAGTAGTCAAAGGGGTAAATGTCTTCGTATTTTTTGGGCGGATTTTCCGCAAATTTTATTGAACCGTCCGCTTCGTGAAAGAACCATTCGGGATGCTGTTTTACATAAGGGTGGTCGGGGCTGCAATTCAAGGCGATGTCTATTGCCAGTTTTAAGCCGCGCTCTTTGCAGGCCCGCGCAAACTGTTCAAAATCTTCCATTGTGCCGAGTTCGGGGTCCACCGCAAAATGCCCGCCGTGTTTGTTGCCAACGGCATAAGGGCAGCCGGGGTCACTGGGTTTTGCTTTGAGAGCGTTGTTCGCACCTTTGCGGTTGGTTTCGCCTACCGGGTGAAAGGGAACCAAGTAAACCGTGTCAAAACCAAGTGAAACTATATAGTCCAGGCGATTTATGCAGTCCATCCAGGTTGCGGACTTATTCGGATTTTTGCCTTGGCTTTTGGGCCACATCTCATACCATGTGCCTTGCCGAGCATACAGGGGGGCAACACGGGCTTCAAAAATGTCGCCTTCGGTAGGGATATCCTTGGGGTCAAGCGTCCAAGCTATGATTTTATATTGATAATAACCCAGTTTTTGGACAGGAAAGGAACCTTCCCATAAATCATTATCCACGAATTTCATCGGAACACGCTCCCATTTTTTTTGCGAAGAGTGCTTATATTCTATGGCTGCATCGTATTTTTCATGGCTATGCCTGAAAATATCCGCCTGAACGGTTACATAATCGCCCGGCTCTCTGTGAACGGCATATTTGCCGTGTTCAATTAAAGGAGAAATGACTTCTATAACGAGATTGTCTTTTTTTGAAGGAAAGTTTACTGACATAGGGGGGAAAATAGAAAAAACGTCAACATATGTTTGCAAAATTCAAAAAAATGATTTTTTCAAATTTTTTTTCCTCTGAAATGCGTCTAAGTAAAAAAGAGGAGGAAATATGGATTCAAGAAAACTGCCGCTATGGAAAATGGCCTTGCAAGCCGCCCCTGGTTCCTTTGGAGCTATGCCGGCTAATTTCACGCCCGGACTGCCGCTTGCGGCTAAGAGCGCGGCTACGGAGAATAAAACCGTGAAAAATGAGGAAAAAAGGGATAAATTCACGCTTAATTACGTCGCAATCAAAACGCAATTCTGCACAGACTCAAGCCTGGCTTTTTCCGGGAGCCTCGCCACGGCGTATTTCAGGGCTATGGAGAACAAGGACGAAAAAATCTTTTTGCAGGGAAACGCATTTTTGGCAAAGCTCGCAAGGGCGGTGTTTGAGAAAGATGAAACCCTTTTTGCCGAAACTTGCGAGGCGAGCAAGGATGAAAATTACTTTTTGGAATGCGCCAAGGCTTTGGAGGAGCAGGGTTTTGTGTTTGAAAAGGGGGAGAAGTTCGGCAAGGATTCTTGGCTAAGCCTGTTCAAAATAGTTTTGCTTTTAACCGAGGAATATTTGGCGACAAAATGCGATTTGCCAAGCCTAAAAGCCGTTGAGTGTGAAGATAACAGCGAAAACACAAGCGATTTGAAGATTATATTCGCCACTGAAGGCACGGAGGAGGAGCAGTTAAAAGAGGCGGCGATGCAGCCTTTGAAGTTAGTTCTTTGCTCAAGCGATTTTTTGAGCATTGGGGATAATTTTTTCTATTTTATAAAGGAGAATTTTCCTTATAAAGATAATGAAAATGAACTGGAGACTTTTTTGAAAAAAATCTTTGATGAAAATGTTTGCAAAAATTTAAATCCCCTGCCTGCTCCGGATTCTTTTGCGACTGCTGTGATGGAAGCCGGCAAGCTGGGAGCTTACAAAGACAAAAAGATTTACATAAACCACCGTCTTGCGCTTGCTTCCCTGCGAGATCCGGCCTCCAGTTTTATTTTGCTCCTAACCCTGCTCCACGAATACGGGCATTTTTTGGACGATATTTTGCATAAGCGGGCTGATATAAAAGGCGATTCCGAGGGCGAGGAGGGCAAAAGCTTTGCCGGCAGGTTTATGGAATATTCCGCTGGGGATTTGTTCAATAAGGATTTCAAGTTTGCAGATTTTACGGCTCTTGGGCAGAAAGACGAGGAGCAGAAGTTTGAAGTGGGAATTTCGGATTTGAGCTATGAGGAGAGAAAAGAGATTTGGTGTATTTTTGAGTTTAGCGAAGACTTGGGAAGCGGGAGTTTGAAGCGACCAGATGATGAAGTGATTGATGATGTGGAGTTTTTCGGGTTGACAAGTTTGCCGAGTAACGCAACCAATGTCTATAACTCGGCAAATAGAACTCATCAGAACTTAACCGAAAATGGTGCGAAATCAGAAAAAATCAAATATAATGGTTTTTTGACAGATGGCAGTATATGGCCGGATTTTCCAACAGTCGTTCCCTTGGAAACTAGTATTTTTTATACTACTATTGTTTTAGCTGGCCTTAAGGAAGATAATAGTGAAGGACACCTAATTCATGAAAGCCATTATGGAAAAAATCAACATTGGCATTCAATGTGTCCAAAATTGACTCAAACCCCAACAAACAAAGAAGTAAAAAACAGAATATTGGAGCAAGCTGAAAAATGGTATTCAGAAGCTATCAAAAAGAAAAAAGAAAATAAAACCGATGAAAGTCTTTTTGAAATAGGCAAATTATGCCATATGGTTCAGGATAGTTTTGTTTTATCGCATAGCTGGCGCAGATATATTGGCGATGAAAGATTTATGAAAGCGAATAAAATTGAAACCAGAGATAACGGGAAAATTTGGACTTTTCAGGATTATGCTTTTCAAGATGGCAATTTCCATGCATTAGCAGATTGCCCTACGCAAAGATTTGAGGTTGAAACAATAGGTTATAAAAGCGCAGAAAATGCTTCCAAGCAAATATTATTCAGATATTCTCAGAATTTTGAATGGAACAGCGGAAAATCCGGAATAAGTTCGCCAAAAGATTATTTGCAAAAAATATATGAAATTCACCCCGGCAGAGAGGACTTGCCAAGCGGCGGAAGCCATCCCTGGTTCAAAAAGGACAATCCTTTTTCAAGGGAGCAAGTACAAGGATTCTTAACAAGTTTCAGCATGGAGATAGAAGAATGTTAGAAAAACTCAAAAAAGAGCATAAAATTTTTGTTCGTGCCTTTTGGCTTTCGTGGGCTGTATGGTTTGCTATTATAATATTAATGTTCGCAATTGAAACTTTTTTTATTTGGAAATCATCATTATGATTTTTGATTTAGATATGAAAAAACGCATTTTTAGGAATAATTTTTATTCCAATTTAGCTCAAGTTGCTATACATTTCAGGCTTGAAAAAGAAGATTTTATTATAATTTCTTTTGTGATGTCTATAGTTATTTTTATAATAACTTACTTAGTAATATGGTCTTTGACTTTAATATATTCGTTGTTCCGTAAAAAGAGGCAATGGAAAATTCATATTTGTGCTTTTTATTTTACCATGATAATTTTATTTGCAAATAATATACTTTTACTTGTTATAAAATTGGTGAATTATTTATTTAAAATAGATTTAGAAAAAATTGAAATATTGGATTCTTCAACTATAATTTCCCTAGCAACCACGCCTTTCTTCATAATACTTCTATTGACATGGCTTTCCATAAAAGCATTTCAATACATGCGGAACCGGAATGCATCATAAAAGCACAATTCACGGCTAGAATTTCGCTTCGCCCTCTCAATCCTGAACGCAACGAACAGAAAACAAATAGCCTTTATTGTAGTCTATCCAGTAAGTGTACTCAAGGTCGTAGCGCATACTGCGGCGATAAGCGTTACCGCTAAGGTCTTCGCTGGAACTCCACCAATAACTGTAACTGCCAACATTGAAGAAACCGCCAGCCGAATAGCTACCTCCCGGCAAAGCCGAAAAACCGAATTCGTCCGTGCCGTTGCCGCTATTGTTCCAGCCACTCTTGGTTTTCAGCTTCTTTCCTGCCCCACTTCCTCCGCCAACCGACTTATCCAATGATTCCCACTCGCTCTTGCTCGGCAAATGCCAGCCGGAAGGGCAAGTTTTCATAGCCGTTTTCCAATCATACAATCTGCCGTATTTCTCGCAGTTCGCCAGCTTGTTACCGTAGCATTTGCTGTCGCTCGCATCGTAATTCAAATTCTCCGCCATCCACACTTGAGAACCTATTTTCACCACCTTGTACTTTTTGCCATCTCTAGAATCCGTCAATACATTGCCCTTTACGCCTTCGGAAAACGAAGGAGGCAGAGAAGATGCAGGGGGATTAACAGCTTTGACATCGGAAACATCGGGCAGCTTTTTGAACATGGCAGACGTCTTTTCATTTATAATGGCAAGCAAGCCGAATACGTCTTCGGAGGAACCTGTAAACGAACTTACCAAATTTCCGCTTTTTGTTTCGTAAAGCTCAACTTTAATGCTCAAATTCCCACCGAAACGCCCTATGCGACCCTGCCCAACATAATCGGCGTTTATCTCCCTGCCAAGTTTGGCAAGGCAACCCTCTGAAGCCTTGCATTTTTTTACCATCTCCTCCTGCGAACCCAAAAAAGCCACCATGCTTTGCTGGGTCATCACGGCATAGCTTTGAGGCAGTATTTCGGTGGCAATCTCACGTAACCTGTCTGTCAAATGATTTAAATCCGAAACTTTTACCGGTGGTTCTTCGTCATCCACAGTATTTATTATGGCTATGCGTTTTTGCTGCTGGCCGTAAGCGATAAAAGCTAGAAGCAACAAAAGTAAAAATATTTTGTTCATGTATATTTGAATATAGAAAAGGTTTATTTTCTATATTACCCCAATGCTTTCTATCTCGGCAAAATTTTTGCTGCCTTTGGCTGTATTGTCAGTTTTCCTCTCTTCCTGCTCAAGGGAAGGCAAAGAGCCTTTGTGGGAACCAAAGTCGCATTTGGGCGGCAAGGATTACAGAGGCGGGCTTTTCCCCGTTTGGATTGAATTAAAGGAACCTGCGGTAAATGCAAACATCATAAGCTGGAGAACAGGAAGTTCCCGCATAGCATACCGCAACCAAGCCATAGACACCGCCACAAAACTCATAACGGCAGATACCGCATTCCTCTACTGGGAAACTCCGCCGCCGGTATTAATAAAAATAGACAGCGTTAAAATCGGCAAGGATTCTACGGCATCTTGGAAAATAGATTCAACATATTATTACAGAGACACGATTTTCGCCATTGTTGACGGCCAAGAGAGCCAGCCCATTGTGATTGAGGTAAAAAATATCTTGCCTAGCATCACCAGCTTCTCAATTGACGGACTTGAGCAACCCGTAGATTCGCTTTTAACCATAGCTGTAAACCCCAACATCCAAATGGAAATTTCAATACGCTTGGAAAAATCTTTTAACAAGGCTTTTTATCCGATTGTAAAAATGCCTCAAAAAATGGGCGCTATTAAACTGAAACCCGATAAATCGAAAGGCGATACCCTTTTAGTTTATGAATGGACTGCGCCGGATGAACCTATTGCGGACAGTTCCCTGTATATGCAAATAGAAGATTCCGGCGGCTACGGAGAGAGGCTCTATAAAATCTATCTGATTGTATATACGGAATTCGGCTCCGTTTGGGTTGCTTCGGAAAAGGATATTGTAAAATATTCGTCCACAGGTGTAGAGGTTGCCAGAATAAGCGATGGCTTTGCAAACTGCGATATTGCCGTTAATTCAAATAACGGAAAACTATTTGTCACAGACCAGTCAAGGAATTCCTTTGCCATTTATGATACTTATGGAAAACAACTGTATAAAGACGATTCCACGTTTAAAATGCCAACCGGAGTAGCGGTGAATGTAGAAGGCAATTATGTGTGGATTGTAGATGCAAAAGACGAGTCTTCTTCCGTGTTTGAGGCCAGATTGCGCCGCTACGTGCTGGCAGGCGACTCAATTCGCTTTGCGGCTGCAAGCTACGAGATGCCCGGCCCCATCAAGGGGCTTGCCGTTGACCAGTTCCAAAGGGATTTTGTTTGGTTTGCAATTCCTCAAAGCGACACCGTAGGCTTTGTCAGAAATCCGGCTCTGGAAACGGAACCGAAATTTATGCCAAACATCTGGAACCGCCCCTCCATGGTAAGCCTGGAAAATGGAATAGCATGGGTGGCAGACAGTTCCAGAATTGTAGCCATAGATACTACAGGAAAGGTTTGGGCAAGCATAAAAGGCTTTGGATTTGTCAGTTCCGTTTCGGCAAGTCGTGGTAGCGTGTGGGCTTCTGATATTGACAGAGGAAAAGTTTACCGCTTTCCAGGGCCATTCAGGGGCACTGATTATGATACCTCTTTCACCGTTATGAACGGAATGCAGATAAGTGGATTTATATCTCCTATTTCCGTTAGCGCTATAGCTGCGAACGGAAACGCATGGGTTGTGGACAAAGAGGCGGGAAAGGTGGTTCTCCTGGATAGCCTTGGAAATATAATTGCCTCCGGTGCCGGCTTAAAACAACCTTATTTAAACGTAACAATACAGAAAGTAGAATAGAATGCCGCCATCTCTGCAAGCAACAAAAGATTTTATACGGAGCAATCCGTTTACAAAGCACCGCGATGCTCTGGTCATTTTCGGCATTGTTTGCATAGTGCTGCTGATGATAGTTCCTACGCCAAAGAGCGTGCTGGATATTTTGCTGACATTTATGATAGGCATTGCCCTGCTGATTTTAATGACCAGCATGGTGATAGACAATGTGCTTGATTTTTCCGTTTACCCCGGCATGCTTTTGGTGGTAACGCTTTTCCGGCTGGCCCTGAACATAGCTTCTACAAGGCTCATTTTATCTGAGGGCGATGCGGGGCAGGTTATAGCGGCATTTGGAAATTACGTAACGGCAGGGAACATAATAGTTGGAACCATAATGTTCCTGATTTTGGTGATAATACAATTTGTGGTTATAACAAAAGGCGCAACACGCATAGCGGAAGTTGCAGCCAGATTTACATTAGATGCAATGCCGCAAAAGCAAATGGCGGTAGATGCGGATTTGAATGCCGGGCACATAACGGAGCAGGAAGCCTTCCAAAGACGCTCGGATATTCAAAGGGAAGCGGATTTTTACGGAGCCATGGACGGTGCCTCAAAATTCGTCCGGGGCGATGCCATAGCGGGCTTGATAATAACAGGCATAAACATGATAGGCGGCATTATTCTGGGTGTTGCCATGCAAGACATGGAAATTGCTGAGGCCCTGGAAACATTTACAAAGCTCACCATTGGCGATGGCCTGGTGAGCCAAATTCCCGCATTGATGATTTCAACATCTTCGGGCATAATAGTTACAAGAGCGGCTTCAAAGAGCAACTTGGGCTCGGAATTGATTTCGCAATTTTCGCAGAGCGCCAAGGCGCTTGCCATAACGTCATTTGTCATGATTCTTTTAGGCATTGTGCCCGGTATGCCTACAATCCCGTTTTTGGTTATGGGTTCGCTCATAGGATTTACATCTTACAGAATGGCATTCGGAGTTAAAAGCAAGCAGGAAAAAGAAGACGAAGAAAAAGCCAAAAAAGCGGCGGAAGAAGCGGCTGCCATGCCCAAGGAAGAAAAAATTGAAGATTACCTGTTGGTTGACCAAATGGAGCTTGAAATAGGCTATGGGCTTATTCCGCTGGTAGATGTAAACCAGGGCGGCGATTTGCTGGAAAGAATAACCATGCTGCGCAGACAAATGGCCGGCGAGCTTGGAATGATAGTTCCGCCGATTCGCATAAGGGACAATATCCAGCTTTCGCCAAATGAATACTTGATAAAAATAAAAGGCAATGAAGTTGGCAGAGGAGAACTGATGATGGGTTCTTACCTGGCGATGAATCCGGGGAACGTTAGCCAGAGGATACCGGGCATAAAAACAAAGGAACCCGCATTTAACCTGGACGCTCTCTGGATAACCGAAAGCCAAAAGGAAGCAGCCGAGCTTGCCGGCTACACGGTGGTTGAACTGCCTGCGGTTTTGGCAACGCACTTAACGGAAATCATCCGCCGCCACGCCTCGGAAATTTTAATGCGGCAAGATGTAAAGGCCCTGCTCGAAAATGTTAAGAAGAACAGCCCCGCCGTTGTTGAAGAGCTAGGCCCAATGCTTTCCACAGGCGAAATTCAGCAGATTTTGAGCATGTTGCTCCAAGAGCGAATTTCAATAAGGGATTTGGCCAGCATTCTTGAACTGATGGCAAATGCCGCAAAAATTTCAAAGGATACGGTGTTCATAAACGAGCAGGTTCGGCTTGGCTTAACAAGGCAAATTTGCAAACCTTTCGTAAACAACGGTCAAATGTCGGTTATAGCCCTCGCACCGGATTTGGAGCAAATGCTGGAAGCCTCGCTTCAATCCACGAACAGAGGCCCAAGGCTGGTGATAAGGCCGGACCTGGTTGGACGCATTTTGGAGCGAATGGATACCATTCAAACAAAAATTCAAGCATTGGGCGAGCAGCCTATAATAGTATGCTCGCCCAATATTCGCTATCCCCTGAAGAAATTACTGGAAAGCAACTTCCCGAATTTAGTAATTTTATCTTATAGTGAAATTGTGACGGGTATTAATATAACCGTAGCGGAGACTTTGAGCACCCATGATTAAAAAATACAGAGCTGGCACTTTTACGGAAGCCTTTCAGCGCATAAAAGAGGAGCTTGGCCCCGATGCTGTTATATTGCAGCAACAGGAACTCAAACATTCCAAAAATCCAAACGAAAAGGTAGAACTTACAGTTTCCATAGGCGACATAGCAGAAATGCCGCCGCCGCCGCAGACACCCGCCAGCAGAGACACGGGAAAACTTGCGACCTACAACAGCAAGGGGTTAAAACCGATTGAATGGCGAAGCATGGACGACGAGCGAGCGCTTAAGCTTGGGGGAAGGCCAAAAGATAACGATAAACTAATCACTTGCATGGAAGACATCCTTATAGAGATGAAAAGATTAAAAGAAGATTTTGCCGCAACCAGAAACGATTTTTTAGAAGGCGTAAGGATTGTCCGCGACAGAATACCAAAGGAATTCAATTCCATTGTGACCAAACTTTCCAAAAACGGAGTACCTGCCCAAACAGTACAGGACTTGCTTGCAGAAGTCATGCTCCTTTGCCATGCAAACTCAAGGGATGAGCTTTCCATCAAGGAGCAAATGAAAAAAGTACTCACAAACAGAATTTCCATTGCGCCTCGCCCAAGGCTTCGCAAAGGCAGGCCGCTGGTGCAAATGTTCATTGGCCCGGCGGGTTCCGGAAAATCCGGGATTATATCAAAACTCGCCGGCAGAGCCACCATAACAGGCAACCCGAATGTGGCCATAGTGACAACCGATTGCTACCGCATGGGCGCTTTGGAGCAAATGGAAGCCTTTGCCGCCGCCGCCGACATAGGACTGGAGAGAGTTTATTCCCCCGAAGAGGTTCCGGAGGTTTTCGAAAGGCTAAGGGACAAGTCTTTGGTTTTAGTTGATACTGCGGGCCGCAGCTTGGGGAACAAGGAGCACGAAGAAGAGATAAATGCCTTTCACGATGCTATTCGCCCGGACGAAATGCATTTGGTTTTGCCGTTGAATATGCGAGACGCAGATCTGGAAAAATCCGCAGGGGTTTACGGTGCTCTAAAAGCGAACCGCATAATTTTCACAAGGCAAGACGAATCTTCCGAGCAGGGTGCCTTGCTTTGGCTTCCGCTCAAATTCGAAATACCGCTTTCTTATATAGGCAACGGCCAAGGCCCGGACAACATAGTGAGCGCGGAAAAAGAGATTATAGCGGAGTGGATGTTGAGGTGAAGGAATGGAGGTGATTTAAAATGGAACTTAGACCGATTACGAATGTAGTTACCAAGACTATTGTCATCGTGGTGTTTTGGGTAGTGCTTTTGATAGATTTGATTTTATCGCCTATCATATCGTTCAGGGAAATCGCTTTTGCCCTTATAAAAGCCGTTATAATCAGCGGAGTTTTCTGGTTGCTTTTTGCCATGCTGGTGGACACTTTTCTAAAAACAATTCTACTGGATGCCAAAGAAAAGAAAGCCGATAGAATAGACGGCGGCCTCTCCTATCATGTAACCGAGCCAAACGCCGAAGAGGTAGCGTGGCTAAAGGCGCAAGAGAAGGAGGAAAAGAAGAATGGACCTTGAAATTCTTTGGACGGAATACAAAGAGCATAGCAGTTCAACGGCTCGCGATAAATTGCTTGCCGAATACACGCCCCTGGTGCGCTACACCGCTCAGAGAATGGCGATAAATCTGCCGAAAAGCATTCAGTTGGGCGACTTGATAGGGGCAGGTGTAATCGGGTTGATAAAAGCGGTTGAATCTTTTGACTCAAGCAGAGAAATAAAATTTGAAACCTACGCAACCCACAAAATAAGAGGAGCTATTTTAGATGACCTTCGGGAGCAGGATTGGATTCCCCGTTCAATAAGGCAAAAGGCGAGAATGATAAAAAATGCCTACGCAGAACTTGAAAAAGAAATCGGGCGAACTCCCTACGACAATGAGGTTGCAGAGCATTTGAATTTAAAGCCCGCAGAATTTGAAGAACTGTTAAGCGAAGTTGCCCCAACAACCATAATTTCGCTAAACGAAGTTATTTCCGACAATTACGGCGAATCTACGAATACTAGCCTGATAGATACTTTGGAGGACGAAAACGCTGAAAATCCTTTGGACAGGCTCAGTTTGGAAGAGACAAAAAAAGTTCTGGCAGATGCCTTGCTCTCTTTGCCGGAAAACGAGCGCCATGTTATAGCTCTTTATCATTATGAAGAATTGACTTTAAAGGAAATCGGCATTGCTATGAACATAACTGAATCCAGGGTTTCACAGATACATTCCAAGGCAATGCTAAAGCTCAAGGCTAAATTGCTGTTAAAAATGTAATTTCAGTAGGTATTTCATGCTTCCTCCGGTACAAAATCAGGATTTGCTGCAACGCTCGGACACAATGTCTGCGATGCGTTCACAGGAACAGGGAAAGGCTTTTGGCGACATTGCAAAATCCGCAGCGGAGATGCAACGGGTGGAAGATTTAAAAAACAATTCCGTTCAAAAAGAAGATGAGACCGATGCTTTAAATCCGGACGGAGGCGGCAGCGAAAAGGAGCAACAGCAACAGAATAAAAAAAAGGAGGAGGAAGCTCAACCTGAAACCAACACTCCCGCCGGGCATCCTTTGAAGCTGGAGGGGGGAGACCTTATTGATTTGATGGCTTAAGATTATGCTAAAACCTTACCCTATATTCATTTTGGCAGCCTCCTTGTTCTTGGGCTGCGTCTCTATTGGATTTTACGATGAAAACGCTATTGACAAGTGCGGCGGAAAAGAATACACTTCCGTGAACCAGGAATGCGAAGACGGCATCTTTAAAATACAATGCGGAACAGGAAACAGCTATCACAACCCTTCAACACAATTCTGCTATGGAAACAATGTTTTTGACAAATGCGGAGGCAAATGGTATAATCCGGCTTTGAAATATTGCCTTGATAATATCATTAAGGACAAGGAGGACCGGGAGGACGAGGAAAAACTTATAGATAGCCGAGATGGAAAAATTTATATACAAGTAACCATAGGCAGGCAAACCTGGATGGCGGAAAACCTGCGGTATGAAACCTCAAACACAAAATGCTATGACGATGAGCCTTATAACTGTGAGATTTTCGGCATATTATACGATTGGAACTCAGCAAAAACCATTTGCCCGGACGGTTGGCATTTGCCAAGTGATGCCGAATGGATAGCCCTGGCGAATTTTGTTGAAAAAGAAAGTGGTTGCTCCGGTTGTGCCGGGACAAAACTGAAGGCAGATAGCGATCTTTGGATTTCAGGCAAAGGAACGGATGATTGGGGTTTTACCGCTTTGCCGGGCGGATGCAATAGAGATTATACCTTTAGGTTCAAGGGAGAGGCAGCCGGCTTTTGGAGCGCAACTACAGGTAACGTAGCCGGTTCCGCCCATTTTCGTTATTTCAATACCAAAGAACCATTAGGTCTGGATGGTTATTACATAGACAGGGCCTGGGCTAACGTCCGCTGCCTAAGGGATTAACTATGCGTTTGCTTTACATTGTGCTTTCCGCCTTGCTCGCTTCCTGCGTCACAAGCAAGTTAAACGTGGAAAGAGGTACTTTCCAAACCACAAAACCGCCCAATATTTACGGCAACAACCGTTATTTAACAAAAAACTTCAACCACATAATTTCTTACGATGCAAACATAGGCAAAAATAAAACCATGTCTTTGCCGGAAATTATAAATGAACATAATGACTTTCCGCATACGTCTGCAAATATTCATTATCGTTTAATAGAAAATGCCTTGGGTTTTCAATTTTACTGTGCAATGAAAAACAAATATGATATGTATTTAGGGTTTGGCAGCGGAATACAAAATTTTCCCTACAGCCTTTTAATATTCGGATATAATGGAAAATCTATTGAAATTGGAGGAGCAGCATATTGGGGTTTAACGATAGATAAGGCATCTTATGAAGGAATGTGGTTTTATGAAAGTTTTTGGACGGCTTCGGACTGGGCTTCGCATGATGAATATATTAAATTAAAAGACATGAGAATTTTGCATTCGTATGGCGGTCTAACTGTTTACACAAGTTTCTATTGGGAAAAATTCGCCTTGAATTATTCCGCTTCCATATCTAATCCTTGGCTCATAAAAAAACTTCCCGTTTTGCATGACGAAAACATCTATGATGCCGATATTTCCTTTGAGTTTCCCTTTTTGCTAATGCAAGACATAGGCATTTCTTACACCCCCAACAAAATAAAATACAGGCTGGGCGTAAATCAAATTACAAGCATCAAATTCCCCGAACAATATTGGGAACCCGGACAATATTGGGGAATCGGACAATATTGGGGGCTTAGCGTTCAGATGGCATATGGTTGGTGAGAGGATATTTTACGGAAAAATTTACTATATTTTCTCATATGTTCATAGATGTAATAGTTTTTTTACTGGTTATCATTTTTGCGGCTATAGGCATAGCACAGGGCTTTGTAGTCAGCGTGCTTTATTTGGCGGCTTGGGTTGCCGGAATTATTTCCGCCTGGCTTTTTGCCGGAGCCTTTGCTTCCATGCTAAATGCCAATATAGAGGGCTTGCCTCACCTCTTAACCTTATGCCTGGGGGCGCTCATAGCATTTTTGCTGCCTTTTATATTGCTTCGCTTTGCGGCATACATCGCTAAAATCTTCATAAAAAAATCCTCAACCATCAGCAAAATAAACCGTATTTTAGGCGGGGTTTTCGGCATGTTAAAGGGAATGGCTATGAGTGCGGTTATTTTAACCATTATTCATTTTTTGCCCGCTCAAGGCGGCCTAAAACAGGCCAAGGAAAATTCAATATCGTATTTAATCTATGAAAAAATTCATTTCGCCAGCCTATGGAAAGAATTTAAAATAGAGAAAAAACTAGTAACAGAAAATGAACAATGGATAATGTAGGCGGATATAGATGAAACTTCGTTCACTCACAACAATAGAAGGCCGCAACATGGCCGGAGCACGCGCGCTTTGGCGTGCAACAGGAACCAAAGAAAACGAATTCGGCAAACCGGTAATCGCCGTTGTAAACAGCTTTACGGAATTCGTGCCGGGGCACGTGCATTTGCAACCCGTTGGCAGATTAATAGCAGAGGAAATTCGCAAAGCGGGCGGAGTGCCAAAAGAATTCAACACCATCGCCATAGACGACGGCATAGCGATGGGGCACAGCGGAATGCTCTACAGCCTGCCCAGCCGCGACCTGATTGCAGACTCCATTGAATATGTGGCAAACGCCCATTGCGCAGATGCCCTTGTGTGCATAAGCAACTGCGATAAGGTTACGCCCGGTATGCTGATGGCGGCTATGCGGTTAAACATTCCTGCGGTGTTTGTGAGCGGCGGCCCAATGGAAGCGGGCGTAGCAAAACTCTCAAACGGAAAGACGGTGCATTTGGATTTAATAGATGCTGTGGTAGCAGCGGCAAACCCGGAAGTTTCCGATAAGGATTTGCAAGAGATTGAAAACACGGCCTGCCCTACTTGCGGCAGTTGCTCCGGAATGTTCACGGCAAACTCCATGAACTGCCTAACCGAAGCACTTGGCTTGTCCCTCCCCGGCAACGGAACTCTGCTCGCTACTCACACGGAACGCAAAAAATTATTTGAACAAGCCGCAAAACTGGTTGTGGAGCTTTGCGATAAATACTACAATAAAAACGAGCAATATGTTTTGCCCAAAAGCATTGCTTCAAAAGAGGCCTTTGAAAACGCAATGCGATTAGACATAGCTATGGGAGGCTCCACAAATACCGTTTTGCACATACTGGCAGTAGCTCATGAAGCGGGCGTTAATTTCACCATGAAAGATATAAACGAACTCTCCCGCTCAACACCCTGCCTTTGCAAAGTCGCGCCGAGCGTTAGCAACGTTCATGTGGAAGATGTGCACCGAGCGGGCGGCATTCCCGCAATTATGGGCGAGCTTGGCAATGCGGGTTTGCTAAACACAAGTGTAAGCATGGTTCATTCCAAAAACATTGCAGAATACTTAAACGAATGGGACATAGCGAGAAGCTCTGCGAGCAAAGAAGCACAGGAACGTTTTTTAGCCGCACCGTGCCGCAAATTCAATTTGGAAGCATACAGCCAAAGCGAAAAATTCGCCGGCCACGATTTAGACCGGGCAAAAGGCGTGATTAGAAACAACGCCAACGCATACAGCATAGACGGCGGCTTGGCGGTTCTTTACGGAAATTTTGCGCCTAATGGCTGTGTTGTGAAAACCGCAGGAGTTGATAAATCAATCTGGGCATTCACCGGCCCCGCTGTTGTGTTTGAAAGCCAGGAAGAAGCATCGGAAGGAATTTTGAGCCGCAAGGTTAAAAAAGGCGATGTTGTGGTTATCCGCTACGAAGGCCCAAAAGGCGGCCCCGGAATGCAGGAAATGCTCTACCCTACCAGCTATCTAAAGAGCATGGGGCTAGGCAAGGAATGCGCCTTGATAACAGACGGCAGGTTCAGCGGCGGAACAAGCGGGCTTTCCATTGGCCACGTTAGCCCTGAGGCAGCGAATAAAGGCAATATAGCTTTGGTAAAAAACGGCGATATTATAGA
>JAISSJ010000012.1 GCA_031273195.1 Candidatus Fibrimonas sp. | reverse complement strand
ATTCTCGTTTATTTAGCCTCCACCTTTTTCCCTTTCCTTTGCGGAAAACGCTTTTTCAACTCCTCATACACCGCTTTTGCCCCGTTGATGCCTTGCGATGCCGCAAGTTTGGCCGAGTTATAGAAAACTAGGGCGGATTGGTAGGCTTCGCTGCCTGCGGTTGTTTGGGTGTCGGCTACGCCTTCTTCCAGTTGGCGAATACGGTTGTAGAGAGTCCAAAAGCCACGAGCATCGGCAAAGTCTATATCAAACTCGCCCATCTCCAAGTATGGCGGCACCAAGTTTGGGTTTTGGTGGGCGTAGCCGTGGGATTTTTCCACGAAACTGAGGGATTTGGGTCCCATTTTCGACAGTTCCCGCTTTTCACTTGTGGTAAGGGTTACGAGATAAGGCTTCAGCAAGTCCGTTAATTCCACGATTTTCGCCTGTGCTTGTTCAAGTATATCCGCAGGGATTGCCCTAGAATGCTTGTTTTTCATTGCAGTTTGCTCCTATAGAACGCCATTCTAGTTAAATATAGAATATTTTTAGAAAAAATAAAAAGATTTCATATAAAAGTAAGAATATTTTATAAAAATATAGAAATATTTCATATAAAAGTAAAAATAAGTTGTATAATAATAGAAATATTTTGTATAAAAGTAGAAGCAGTTTATAAAAATATAGAAATATTCTATATAAAAATAGAAAAGGTTTATATAAAAATGAAAATATTTCATAAAATAATAGAAATAAGTTGTATAAGAGTAGAAATATTTTATCTAAAAATAGAAATGTTCTATATAAAAGCAGAAATATTCTGCATAAATACTCGCACTGTGGCAAAATTGGCAGAAAATCCCTGCAAATGGACTAGGCACACCTTGACCAAAACCCAAAATTTAGATGCGAAGTTTCTATCTTATAAAGAGTTCTATAGACTTCAAAAGGAGGATTAGACAATGGATAACAATTCATTTTCATCAATGCAGCCTCACGAGGTTATTATTTGCACCCTGGTTTCAATTTCCATCGTGGTCGGCCTTGTTTATTGCGTGGTATTCCTACCCAATAAATTCCCGGCATACAGGAGGTGGGAATTTGAACGGAATGTGAATTTCATAAGGGACACGCAGCAGAATGGTGGACGTGTCCCTGCACCATTCACCAAAGGAACCTACGAGATGTTTTACAGGAAAGCTGTGGAATACATGGAAAACGAAGGTATCCGTGAAGCTGAAGTGACGGACATATTCGGGAATACGACCATAGTCCAGCTTCAGCAATTGAAGGAGCAGCAGGAGCATCCTACTATACGGGTAAGAAAGCTCCTTGAAAAAATGAACTACACAGACCAGCAAATTGCGAATATCTTTACCAAGGCGGAAAATGAATGCGGTAAAGGTATAAGGCAGAACTACGATGAATTACTATTGTTCACCCTTAACGAACTAAAGAATATCTAGGAGGTCAGTATGAAAAGGGAAAATGCGGAAAGGGCAAAATCGGAAAAACAAACGGTAAGAGATTTAGGAGAATAAAAATGCCTCGCTTATTAGCAAATAAACACTTATTCGCTTTTTTATTTAGCGTTTTATTCTTGCTCGCTTGCGGCGAAGTTTCTACTCCAGAGCGTGATATAAGTTCATCCTCTGGGATCAAATCTAGCAGTTCTCAAACAGATATTTTAGATGCCGTTCAAGAAACAGGAAAATACACTACCAAAGATTCTGTTGCCGCTTATATTCATAAATTTCAAAAATTACCGAGTAATTATGTAAACAAAGCTACCGGGCAAGCATTATACGAGGAACAGACAGGAAACACTTGGACTAAGTGGAATTTTAATCCTTGGCTAATTTTAGGCGTTATGATTGGCGGTGATTATTTTGGCAACGATGAAAATTTATTGCCAACTGGTAATTACAAAGAATGCGATGTAGATTACCACGATAGCAGCAGAGGAACTAAGAGATTAGTTTATACAGATGCCGGACTTGTTTATTACACGGCAAATCATTACGAATCCTTTAATCAGGTAAATTGGGGTTCAGGCGAGTAAGTTAATTTTCATTTTTCTACCTTCCCCTTTGTGTGGAAACGATCCGTCTTTTCTAAAAATCTGAGTTTGACTGCACCCTTTTTTGCAAAAACGGGTGCGGAACAGCCTAGATACCGCGATGTTTTGAAAAATATGCACCGCGACGTTTTTGATTTTGTTTTTCGCCACCCGCCTTCAAAAGGCATACATTTTGAAATAGACAAAAATTCTCTCCCCATTCTGGAAGAAATGCGATATGGGGGGATTTTTTTGACCGCACATTATGGCAACCATGAACTCTTGGGGTATAGGCTCGCAGAACTGGGGCTGCCGCTGAACTCCGCTGCCCAAGAACAAAAACCCGCTCTTTTCGACAAATGGCTGCAGAAAAAGAGAACATTCAAAGGGAAATGCTTCGCAAAAAAAATAGAAACCCGGCATTTAATAGAATTCATAAATAATGGCGGTCTATTTGCAATGCTCGCAGACCAGGATTTTAGAAAACCCGTCAAAGAACAATGCAAAAGCGAATTCTTAGGTCTCGAAGTTCACTGCAATCCGTTGCCGGCTTTTATTTTGGAACATCGTCCAAACACACAAGTGTTCTGTGGATATTTGCATCAAATTCAAAAAGCCCAAACGCTTTTTTTAAAGAAAATCCCATCGCAAAATTTTTATGCCCACTACCACTCATGGCTTGAAAATTTGATTCTGGAAAATCCGGCAAAATGGTACGGCTGGTTTCACGATAGATTTCTCTCGGCTTCCTTTTGAGCCTTTTCCTTTAAACGCAAAAGATTGCGTTCCTTCTTCAAAGCTCGTTTTATCTTTGTGGCAGCATAACGCTCCGCACGGGTGGGGCGAATTTTAACAGGTTCTTCTTCTGTTTCTTCAATAGGCTGTTCAATATCATCCGGGTTGGCGAATATTTGAGGCGGGGCGAATAATTGCAATGGCGAATAATTATCTGCATCGGTGGCGTTTTGCCGCAGTAAAGCCAAAGCCTCTTTTAATGAGTCGTCTTCCTCAACTTTGAACTCCATTGTCTTTTTTGTTTTCGGGTGCTTAAATTTTATTTTACAGGATTGCAAAAGCTGGGCCGGAGCAATTTCCAAAAGTTTTTCCGCTACTGGCCGGTAAATTGTGTCTGTTCTTTTTGCGCTCTCTTCCCTGCCGTCATAAATGGGGTCGCCAACTACGGGATTTCCCAGATAACGGGCGTGAATGCGAATCTGGTGAGTTCTGCCTGTGTCCAGTTTAAATTCCACCAAAGAAGCAATGCTAAAGGTTTCCAAAGTTTTATAATTGGTAATTGCTGCTTTTCCATTTGCCTGCACAGCCATTTTCAAACGATTTCTTGAGTCGCGTTCTATAGGTGCGTCAATGGTTCCCTCACGGTCACGCAAAATTCCCCAAATAACAGCCTTGTATGTTCGCTCTAAAATTCGCTCCTCAAGCTGGCGGGTAAGCTCCCTGTGCGCCGAATCTGTTTTTGCAACAACAAGCAAACCCGGAGTGTCTTTGTCCAGGCGATGCAAAATTCCGGGGCGCAGGGGGCCGTTTATCTTTGAGAGCGAATTTTTGAAATGCCACAGCAATGCGGCTGCAAGCGTTCCCTTGCTTATGCCGCTTCCGGGATGCATTACCATATCACGAGGTTTATTTATAACCGCCAAATGTTCATCTTCAAAAACTATGTTTAAATGTATGTTTTCCGGTTCCAAAAAGCTCTCTTTTTTCACAGGCATTTGCAGAATTTCCGGTTCGGCATTCTCCGGTACCTGAAAATTTTTCTGCAAAATTTTTCCGTCCAGCAAAACCTTGCCCTCTGCAATGATTTTTTGCAAATCCGTACGGGAATACTCCGGGTATTTTAATTGCAAATATTTATCCAAACGCATTTCAATCCTCCAGTATCCAGTTTATCCCGTATGCAAACCTTATGCCGGGCGGTGCATAACCAACTTCAGGCTCCATCAGGCTGTGATTCATGTTATCAATTTTTGCGTAAAGAATAAAACTCTGTATTTGCATTGAACTTTTGAAATTGAGCGAAAGATAATTTCTCAAGTGAACCGGGCTGGCAAGTTTATCGCTTTCCAGGCCGTAATCCCACCTGTCGCCAAACCAGTCTGCGTCAAATTGCACGGAAACTTTTAAACGGTCTTCAACAAAACGATTGCTCCAATAAACTGCACCTTTATAGTAACGAGAAGGGAGAGCTATCATTCTTGTACGCATAATGCTTTTCCCCTGTTCGGCATAAAAACGCCAGTTCCCAAGCTCAAAACCGAGCCGCCAAAAAAGCTCGTTGTTCTCTATCATTTGTGCATTTGCCCACCTGAATGCGGAATCTGCGGGAAGTGGCTCCAAAATGTTCCATTTTGGAACTGCCCAATACGGCATAATGGAATTTTTTGTCTGTTCGTAGCGAAACCCTGTTGAGTAAAAGAAATGTTCGCTCAATTTATATTCCAAACCTGTTTCAAATCTCTGCTTTTTTTCCGCTTTTAACTCTTTGTTCGGAAAAGCAATTCTGCCTATTCGCAATATATGGGTTTCTTGCATATCCGGGAAACGTGTATCTTTTTGGTAATCACCCCTCAACTGCAAATGCCAGGGCAAAAACAGGGTTACACCGGCGGAGAGTGCCGGAGCAAAATCCACGGAATCCAATGCGGAAGCATTCCTCTGCAAACCCGATTGCCCCCTGAATGCAAATTTCCACAATGTATCATTTATGCCGAGCAAAAGCAGTTGCCTGTCTTGGTATAATGGTGATGCCCCATATTCCTGAATGGGAACATCGGGCAAATAATCCTTGCTTCTCAAATATTCATAGCGAATATTTATATATGGATTCAAAAAACTTTTATGCGATATTTTTCCTTCCCCGCTTTGCGCAGTGAATGTTTCCGAAACTTCTCCCGGAAAATAAATGCTTGCCGCATCCAGTTTTGAGAATTTCAATTCCTGTTCCGCAAAACGATGGGATAGACTGAAATCCCAATCAGGAAAAAAATTGTAATTCCAAAGAAACCTGTAAAAACTTGCGCTGCCTTTGATATTGTACGGGTCTCGCGGAAATGTTATTGAATAGTCAAGTTCGTTTTTTAAAAAGATGTCTCTTGAAACATCATCGTTGTCCAAAAATAAATAACTCATCTGCGCCGTTATGCTTGAATGCGGGAAAATCCAGGAAACGGCCGGAACAAAATGAATGGAATTGTATGCTAGATTTCTACCCGCCAAAGGAACCCTGCTGGAATCCCTTTTCATTGTTCCCGTATAAAGTTGCGAAACAATATCTTGATAAACAAAATAATCGCTTTTGGGAACAGAGTGCGAAGCAAGGCCCAAAGAGAAAACTATGGAATCTAAAAGCTGTCTGTTGAAATTCAAAGTGAGAGCATTGCCTTCCAAGCCGTAGCGTTCCCATAATAATACGGTTATGGGAGTGTCTATCGGGTTGTAATTTTCTTTAAAAACCAAATTTCCGTTGCTCGCATTTAAAGATAAACCATAGCGTTCAAAAAAGGGGGGCGGCACATAAAGCCCAGAAAATCCGAGCGGCAGCCTTTTTGCCGGGTCCGAAAACCCCATTACATCCGCTCCGGCATCGGGCAAACCCAAAATGGAAATCCCGTTAATCCAGTAAGCCCTGCCGCCTTCAAAATCGTATTCCTTTGACAACACTCCATGCTCCGAGCGAGCATAGCGAGAAACAGAAGTTTCTGCACCGTGAACGGAAAAAACAAGGGTGAGAATAAGAAGCACTACTGCGCTTAATTGCATAGTATCGGCAATTTAGAAATAATCAGGTTCCTGTCCCTGCTCCAGGCCGGAGCTAAAAGCATATCGCTAGGAGATTCGCCGCTGATTCTTTCTATAGCCGTATCAGGCGAAACAATGCGGATAACCTCTGTGGCCGCCTTGCAGTATTCTTCCAAAGATAAAAGCTTTATTTTGCCTTTTTGGTATTCCTCGGCAAAATGAGTTCCTTTGACAATATGCAACGGATGAATTTTAACTGAGGAAAACCCGCAATCTCTGACCAAGTTTGCGGTGTTTGCAAAATCATTCGTATTCTCTCCGGGCAACCCTATTATTATATGAGCTGTTATGGCAAGCCCTGCGTCCTTGCAAGACTTGGCTGCATTACGTGTGCATTCTGCGGTGTGATTCCGGTTTATATTTTTTAAGGTCTCGTTATTTGCGGTTTGCACCCCTATTTCCACAATAACCGGTTTCGCTTTATTCAATTCCGCAAGCAGTTCCACAACCTGAGAGGGCAAACAATCCGGGCGAGTTCCGACTGCAATTCCGGCAACATCGCTATGCGAAACAACAGGAGTATAAACTTCCCGGAGTTTTTGCACAGGGGCGTGTGTATTGGTGTAACTTTGAAAATAAGCCAGAATACCGATTTCCTTTTTCTTTTTCCTGACGTTTTTTATTCCGGTTTCAAGCTGCTCCAAAAGGGATGACTGTGTTGCAGCCACAGAGCTAAAAGAATTGTTGTTGCAATATGTGCAACCACCTGCCCCTGTCGTTCCATCTAAATTCGGGCAGCTAAAACCTGCATTGAGCGAAACTTTTCGAACTTGCTTATGTTGCGGAAAAATTTCCTTTAAAAAATCCTTATAAGATTTGGTATTCATCAGTTTCTTCTACCGCCTATCAAACCGGCTTTGTAAGCCCAATACAACAACTGTAAAATTGAGGTTATCGCTGCGGCTACATAGGTCAAACCGGCAGCCGTTAAAACAGAAGAAACGGCATTGGATTCACTGCCTTGCCGAACTATTCCCAGGTGCTGCAATTGCTTTTTTGCCCTTGAAGACGCATCAAACTCAACCGGAACGGTGACCAATGTGAATGCTGTAGCTGCGGCAAATAACGCAATACCTATAATCGCTATGGAATGCCCTAAACCGGAACTGATTTCTGCGCCTGCGCCCAGCATTATACCTATTATAACCAGCCAAGGCCCAAGGTTGCTCCCTATGTTTGCAACAGGGACTATTGCGGAGCGAACCCACATGGGAAAATAATTTTGGGCGTGCTGAATTGCGTGTCCGGCTTCATGCGCAGCAACACCTGCCGCCGCCGCTGAACGCCCTTTATAAACGTCTGGGCTTAGGTTGAGTGTTTTGTTCATGGGATTGTAGTGGTCGGAGAGAAACCCTTTATGCTCATGCACGCTTACATCGGTTATGCCCGCATCCCGTAAAAGCTGTTCTGCAATCTGCGCTCCTGTGTAGCCGCTGGCAATGGGAATTTTTTTACCCTTTTCAAATCGGCTTCTCACCATAAGGGCCGTGCCGCCGGAAAGCACGATTCCGCATACTATAATAACCATATAAACCGGGTCAAGAAACATAAGACACCTCTATATATGAAAAAGCTAGCTATTTTTAGGCTAAAAAAGTGCTGTATTTATAAAAAAAGCGGATACACTGCATATTTTAGGGTGTTAAAGGATTTTTTTCTGCAAAAATTCATTCGGAAAACTACGCAAACCCCTAAATTCCCTTAATTCGCCGTATTTGCCGGATAATTCAAAAATAGCTTTTCCAACCAAATAAAGTGAACCGGTTATTAAAATCGGCTTTTTTAACCCGCAAATCTCGCTTTTGTCAAAAGGCATGGCCTTGATTTTCAACCCTTCGCAGATTTCGCAAATCTCCTCTGCGCTTCTGGCTCTCGGGTTTTCAAGCTGCACCGGGTAGCAAACCGATATGCACGGTTTCAACGCTTTGAGAACGCCCTTTGTATCTTTATTCGCTAACGAGGCAAAAATGCAAGGCAAAGGAGGAAAGTTCTTTTCTTTTAAGCATTTTGCGAGAATTTTTGCGGCTTCCGGGTTATGCGCTCCGTCCAGAATAAAATTTTTCAGCATTTGCATTCTGCCGGGCCATGCGGCATTTTTGAGCGCAATTCTCGCTGTCGTTTCATTGAAATCTGTGCCAAAAAATTCTTTTGCGATTGTCCATGCCAATTCCGCATTTTTTATGTAAATTTTTCCGAAGTTCCCCACTTGCAATGCGGGGGTGATTTTTTTTGCTTTTATATGTTGCGGGCATTTCACTATGAGTTCTTTAGGCAAATTTCCCAAAACAAGGGTTGCGCCTTTTTTTAATATGCCAAGTTTTTCCTTTAAAATTTTTTCTTTTGTGTTGCCCAGAAACTCCGTGTGGTCCAGCGATATGCTTGTTATTGCGGCAATGCGGCCCTTTGCAATTTTTGTGCTGTCTAGTCTGCCACCCAAGCCCGCTTCTAAAACTGCTGCCTGAACTCTGTTTTCTTTGAACCATAAAAAAGCCGCTATTGTAAGGGTTTCAAAATAAGAGGGCTCAATATTTGCGATTTTCGCCGCATTTTTAATTCGCAAAAGAAGGGAATCCAATTCGCCTTGCGAAATCATTTTTTCGTTTATTCTAAATCTCTCCCTAACACTCACCAGGTGCGGGCTTGTGAAAAGCCCGGTTGAAAGTCCATGTGCTTGCAAAATGCTCGCCAAATAAAAAGCCGTGCTGCCCTTGCCGTTTGTGCCTGCGATATGAATGCTCTCAAAACTTTTTTGCGGCTCTCCGAACGCATTGCACAGGACTTTCATGTTGTGCAAACCCTTGGAAATTCCCAGCGAAATTCTGGACAAGAGGTATTCGCTTGCTTTCAACGGCTTAGACATTAAATTCGGAGGCTTCTTCTACGGCAAGCAGGGCTTCTTCCAGTTCGTCCATATCATCAAGCGCACTTTCCAAATCGTTTTCGTCCAGATCTTTTGTTTTTTGCATTGACCTTTCCATTGAACGGCGCATGAGTTCTATTTGAGCATCCGAAAACACACCCTCTTTGGATTGCCCAAGGTCTAAAAGCGTTGCGCATTCCGTACAGTAGCCGAGCGATTTATTTACATAAAATTTTTGATCGACATTGTTCACGTTGCATTTAACGCAAATCTGCCCTTCGCAGCCCTCAAAATAAGTTCTGTTTTCGTATTCCAGTTGCTGCGAAAGAAGCTCTACTAGATTTTTGCTATCCGTTGAGTTGCCTATTTTCGGGCGGCTCCATGCGGTTGGTTTTTCCACAGACTTCGGCAGGGCTAATTGCTTGCGTTTACCCAAACGCTCTTCTTTTTCTGCATCAAAAAAGAATGGAGTTTTTACAAACTTTGCACCCTGTATCATCAGCGAAGACTCAATTTTTACTTGCGGAGCTTTCGATGCAGGAGTTTTTTTTGTACCTGTCTTGGCTTTGGGGATGCTTGCAGATGCGGCTTTCTTGGCTTTTTTAGCAACTGCGTTTTTGCTGTTTTTTTTTACAGGCTCTTTTGTGCCTTTGGCTTTTTCTGCGACTGGCTTTTTGCTTGGCATAGAATTTCCGTTTTTATTTTGTTTCCACTATTCGTACGCTGATAATCGGGTCGTGAAGCTCTAAGCGGTAAATCACATCCAAACCGGTTTCAACCATGCCAAAAACCGTATATCTCCCATCCAAGATCGGTTGCGGCCACTGGACTATAAAGAATTGGGAGCCATTTGTGTTAGGTCCGGAATTCGCCATGGAAACCGCGCCTACAATATGTTTTAGCTCATTTGCTTCGTCGTCTATGGTATAGCCGGGGCCGCCGGAGCCATTGCCGTTAGGGTCTCCGCCCTGCACAACAAAACTTTGGATTATCCTGTGGAAGGGAAGCCCGTTGTAAAAGCCCTTATTTGCCAGATCCACAAAGTTTGCCACGGTATTGGGGGCATCTTTGAAAAGCAGTTCTAAGGTGATTGCGCCCTCATGGGTTTCTATCACGGCCTGGATTTTTTTAATGCCGTCATAATTTTTATCGAAAACCTTGCCGGCAGCAAAGGCAGACCCCGCAAACAGGGATAAAAGCAACACGAAAACAAAAAAATTACGCATGAAGGGAATATAGAAAATTTTGAACCTAATTCTTCCTTTCTTTTTCCTTGAGTTTTCTCACCACCAAAATCGTAATCGGCAAAAGAACAATCTCATAGAGGATTTTAATGCCCCATTGCGAAGGGATAACCGCATAAGAGAAAAGCGGGGTTCCCCAAAAGGCTATTGTGATGAA
>JAISSJ010000172.1 GCA_031273195.1 Candidatus Fibrimonas sp. | reverse complement strand
AATTGTTGCGTAATTTCTCCGTATTCGGAAGAAAATGTAATTTTTATGTTTTGTTTGCCTTGAGAAACTTCGTGTATGGCATATAAAGCCATGCGGGAAAGCTGGCTTAAACGTCTTTTGACCATTGGCGAAACAAAAGGCAAGGGCGGTGATTCGGCACTGCCTTTGCCGGGTGACCAGAAGCACCATTTTGTGATATATGCTTTATCAGTCATAATTTTAAATTACTTCCCGATAGCCTCCGGCGGGGTATAATCCTTGTTCAAGTATTGAACCTTATAGATTTTGGAAAGCTGGTTCAGGTAGTCTTTAGTGGCCATTTGGCGGTTGCGCTCGGATTCAAGCCGTAAAATGTAATCTATCTCATGCTCGTAGCTCTCATATTTGCCATCGTTTTTCTCGGTGAGCATGAACATCATAACCTTATTGCCGTCCAGCACAAAAGGCTCGCTGATTTCGCCTACTTTTAAGTTTTTGACGGCACCTGCGAATGTTTCCCCTTGGGTTTTCGGCAAAAATTTCTTCATGATTCCGCCGTCTTTTGAGGCGTTCGGGTCTTCGCTGATTCTGGCGGCCATAATTGCAAATTGTTCCATAAGCACCATAAGGTTGGCTTTTGCCATGCGAGCTTCAGCGGCCTTGCCTTTTAAAAAATCCTTTTTATCCTGGATTGCCTGAGCGTTTTCCCCTTTTGCGATATTTAAAACAATTTTTATGCCGCCTATGGTATCGCTTTTAATCGCTTCGTTTTTGTGCTTTTCCCAATAATCCTTTTTATCTTTATCCGTTGGTTCTTTAGGGTATGGAATCTTCTTTTCCAAAAGCTGGTCTGCTAAAAGCTGGTTTTCCACGTATTTCCTGAAATCCGCTTCCGTGGAACCGCTTTTTTTCAATTCCTGCTTGAATGCGGCATCGTTTGGGAACTGTTTTTTGAATACGGCAACAACGCTATCAGTTTTTTTTGCGTCTGCCTTTAGGCCTTGTTTTGCTATTTCCGCTTTTACAAGCTCTTGGCCAACAAGCTGATTTACAACAAGCCAGCGAATTTGGCTCATGGTTTCCGGCGAAACATTCTGCCCTTGCCCCTGAGCCAGCGCAAACTGCTTTACCAAACTGTCTATCTTTCCTTGGCTGATACCAACGCCATTAACCTTAATAACATCAAAATTCCCGCCGGAAAGCAACTGGGCATAGGCGGAAAAAGCGAGTAAAAAAACATAAGAGATTATTTTCATGGGATTAATATAGAAATTTGCGTTTTCTATATTACCCCCTATGTCAACACAAAACAACGTTCCTCAGTCTTACAGGCTTCTTGCTTTTGCTATAATTGTAATAGTTATAGGCTCAATTATTGTTTCCGCTTCGTTTTATACCGTTAGGGCCGGCGAAAAAGCCCTTGTTTTCACATGGGGAAAAATAACATCGGTTACAAGCGAAGGCTTGCACTTTAAAATCCCGGTTATGCAAACCGTTTCAAAAGTGGATATCCGCACCCAGAAAGCAGAAGCCCCTGCGGCTGCGGCTTCTAAAAATATGCAAACGGTTTCAACCATTGTCACTCTCAACTACCACCTGGACCATAACAAGCTGGATGAGCTTTATTCAAAAGTAGGTTTGGAAGTAGAAAACAAAATCATAGCAGCCCGTATTCAGGAAACCGTTAAAGCTGTTGTTGCCCGCTACACGGCAGAGGAACTATTGACCTTGCGAGAACAGCTCAAAAATGAAATATCGGAGAGCTTAACCCGGCAGCTTTTGGACTATAACATAGTGGTGGATGCAGGCGGAGTTCAAATAACCAATTTCGATTTTGCCCGCTCTTTCAACGAAGCTATTGAAGACAAGCAGGTTGCCGAGCAAAAAGCCCTTACCGCAAAAAATAATCTGGAAAGGGTGAAGGTTGAGGCGGACCAAAAAATAGCACAGGCAAGGGGCGAGGCAGAAGCTATTCGCATTCAGACAGAGGCGATACGCGCACAAGGCGGCAAAGAATATGTAAACTTGAAGGCCATTGAAAAATGGGATGGCAAACTCCCTGTTTACACCGGTGGCAACGGCCCTATGCCCTTCTTGGAAGTGAAGTGATTAGAATAGTTAGAATAGTAACTGTAATCCTGATAATTTATGCCGCTATGGTGCTTTACATAAATATGCGCAAGGGGAATATTTTATCTTTTGCAAAACAGGAAGTTGAGATCAGGCAAGCGGGCGATACGGTTTTGGTAATAGGTTACAGACTTGGCTGTGCAAGGGCTAAGGAATATGCGGATAGCCTTGCAAAACAAAATGTTCCGAGCAAGCTTCAACGGGTAGAACCGCTCTACGACGAAAAAGAATATTTGCACAGGAGATATGGAATTTTTTACCCTAAGTTTTAACTATATTCTATCAATGCCAATCACAAAAAGCGATTTGATTAATGAAACCGCAATATCCTGCGGAATGTCTAGAGATAATGTGAGAAGTTCAATTGAACAATTTTTTGATGTTGTAAAAGATACAATCAAAGCGGGCAATTCTTTGGAGATAAGAGGCTTTGGAACTTTTTCTCCAAAGACCTGCAACCCAAGGCTTGGTCGCAATTTGAAAACCGGCGAGCTTATACCTTTAGCTGCCAGCAAAGGCATGAATTTCAAATTTTCTTCCGAGCTTAAAACTAAGGTGACAGGCTTGGCAGCTAAGAAGGGAGTTCCCAGCAAACAGGTTCAAGTCCGTGAGCTTGAAGAAATCGGTTTGCTTCAGAAAAATGCCCGCAGCCAATAAAGCCTCTGCTTGCGGATAAGGGCGATGGATGCGGAGCCTCCAGTACCAGGTGGTTTTTATTTTGAGCGATTAAGATTTTCTTTTTGCGAGCGAAATTTCCCCAAAGCATGAACACCAGATTCTCTTTATTTTGCGAGAGCCTTTCAATTATCAAGTCCGTAAATTTTTCCCAGCCTATGTAAAAATGCGATGCAGGCGAATTTGCTCTTACTGAAAGCGAGGCGTTCAAGAGCAGCACTCCTTGTTTTGCCCACGATTCCAAATTGCCGTGAGCAGGTGGTTTAATGCCCAAATCACGTTCCAGTTCTTTATAGATATTCAGCAAGCTGGGCGGAATATCAATCCCAATGGGAACGGAAAAGGAAAGCCCGTGCGCTTGCCCTGTTCCGTGATAAGGGTCTTGCCCCAAAATCACGATTTTGGTTTGCGGCACGGGGCATAAATCCATAGCGTTGAAAAACAGATTTGCCGGCGGGTAAACCGTGTATTGTTTTCTCTCTTGAATTATTTTGCTTTTAATTTCCGCAAACCAAGGAGTTTCAAAGAGGTCTGCAAGCAAATTCAACCAAGAGCTTTCAAGTTTAACCATAATTCTCAACTCTCAACTCTCAACTCATCAATCAATACGCACTCCTCAGCGAGCAGCACGGGTATATTTTGCCTTATAGGATACGCTCTTTTTTTATCCGCTGTTATCAGGGCGGCTTCCAGTTTTAATTTTTCCAATTCCTCTGCGTTTGCCTCTTGCAGGGGTTGTTTTGTTATTGGGCAGCATAAAATCTCTAGTAAATCTTTGGAAATCATGGGGGTAATGTAGAAAAGTTATTTCTTTGGTATTGCAAACAAGGCATCGGAAAGGGATGAGACTTTTTGGATTGAAATGATTTCCAGCAAAACTTTGGAAGCCGCTTGCCCGTTGACATACGTTTCAATTTCTATAGAAACCGGAGTACCCGGAAAAGAACAGGTTTTATCGCAGTATTTGATATTTGTTTCGCTGTAAACGCCGGGTTGCACGGTATGTTGTATTTTAACCACCCGCTTCAATTCTTCCGAGTAGAATAAAGTTGCTTTTGCCGGGTCTTTAGGAGACAAACGCCAAAGATTTCCTTCCTTGGCTGGCGCAAGATAATCTTCTGCACTCCCCATGCCCTGGTTTATATCAGGCACGGCGGTTTGCGGTGCCGTTTGCGAAGGCAATACTGCGCCTGTTTTAAGATCTGTGATGCTTAACTGATCACCATTGCGAACAATTTTCATATTCACAAGAGGGGATTTGAGTTCAGTAATGTTTTTTTCCCTGCCTTTGCTTATCAAACGGCTTTCCATAGTCTGCGCAGGCATACCTTGCATGGTGATAACCGTGCGCATACGAATTTCCGCCGTATCGGGAAAAAGCAGCGTTTTTTTGATTTGCCAGTATGGTGGTTATGTCTGCAGCCATTGAAAGGCAAGAAAAAACAAGCAGATTCAGAAGCGTATTTTTTAACATATTCAATTCCCCAATTTAGAAAGAAGCTGACTGGAAATTCGTCCGTTTAAACGGGCTACAAGGTATGTCCTCGCCAGATCCACCGCAGACCAGTCCATAGGAATCAAATGCTCGCCGACATTCAAAACACCTTGGTACAAGAATTTCTGCGGCATACCTGCCGCATTCACCAAGTCCAGCCTTATATTGGAAAGCTCGTGAACGGAAACCAGCAAACCGTCAGGCTGGCGGGTGAATTCAATGGCGGGATAATCCATTTCTTCCGGAATCATCGGTTCGGTTCCCCAAATGATATTGCCTTCGCTGTCATAAACCGTTATGTAATGAGCCTCGGAGAAATCAATTCCCAACCCCTTATGGGAGAAATCGCTTTCTTTATCCCATGCAGACCAGTCGCTGTGATGAACAGAGAGTTCAAGCCCCTCGCCCCATTCTGTTTTTGCATTTGGAGCCAAAGGACTTCCGGCATAAACGAAGCGAGCACTGTATAAATTAGCAGTCTCTTTTACCATATTTGCCAAGAACTGGGTATTGCTATATACTTGGTACTCCAAATTTTTCCCTGAAGATACCGAGAACCAATAGCGAACCTCAAAGCCGGATATGCTCTCCGCACCAAGATTTTCTACATAGAAGCGAACAGCAGAAGCATTGGATTCATGGGCTTTGGTTTCCTTCGCCATTACACGAACCTGAGCAGAAGATGTAGATGCGACAGAACTTGAGGAAGATTCGGAAGAAGAACTCCAAACCGGTTCTTTGCCGTAAATACGGTTGCCTGCGGCATCAAAGACCTCCACGCCTTTTGCGAGAGCCCATTCACCAGAAAGGCCTTCGTAAGAGGGATCGTCTCCGGTTTGCCATCCTGCTTGCCAATTCGGCAAATGCAACGCAAACTGCGCCGGATTAGCCCAGGATATTCCGGGGCCAAGCGAAGCACTCCCCGTAATTGCCACCTGCCAGCGACCGGAACCCAAATTTTTCAACGAGGCAGACAACCCCTGCATATCATACACATCGAGAACCGGAGCAATGCCGCCGGAAACATAGAATGAATAGCGCACCTCGTAATCACGTATGGGTATTTGCCCTATGTTTTCCAATTTTATATATAGCTGGCTTGCCTGATTGTCGTTTGCGCGGGAATCTCTTGCAAGAACCTGTACGATGGGCACAGTGATAAGCGGAGCTTCATTTTCAAAGCAGGAACCGCTCAAAACCCTGTTCTCCGCATCCAGCACAATGATATCTGTAAAAGAAGGGTCATCCTTAACAACCCAAGGAATATAATTTGTATTGTGCAAACCGAAATGCGGGCCTTCTCCCCAGAAAAGAAGCTGGCCCGGAGGCAATACGGTGGTCTCCGGGAAGCTCCACTCCGCATAGCCTAGATTGTCCCCTTCCTGGCGAACCGCAAGCTCTCCTTCTTGCGGATAGAATTTAGATGCTTGAACCTGGGCCGGGTCTTCCCCTCGGAAATAATAGCGTACTTTAGGCCCGTATATTGCAGTGGAGCCGGTATTTTGCAAACGGATGCGAGGGCGAATCATGGAAGGCTCCGGGTAGCCTTCAAAACGGACTTGAGCATCAACCACAGAAGAATTGGTTATGGCACCTTCGGATTTCCATGAAATTTGCGAAGGCAGCAAGCCGGGGTTATCGCTTATGGCAATTCCGGCAATATCCAATCCGGCTGGTATGCGCAGTTCCAAATTGTTGAATCCCGCTTGCAAAGGCAAGTTTATTCCCTGTAATTCTATAGGCCGCCAAACGCTTTCCAAGGCTGCCGTTCCTGATTGCAGAGAACCCCCAAGCCCCGCTTTTACAATTTTGTTTCCGGGCTGCGCTGAACGGGCATACAAGAACACTCTGTAAGAACCTCCCTTGACCACCCAAACCTTCCAAGGCAAGGATGCTTCTCCTGGCGTTCCCCAATAGGACGAGCCTGGAACGGCGCAACTGAAGCCGCGTTCAAAGCCATATATTTTCAAGTCAAGTTCGTTGGCAAGCGTAATTTCAACACGGGAATCTTCTCCCGCACCCACCCCTCTGAACAGAGCTTGAGCTTCGGAGGCTCCCAAAGCCCTTTTATAGAAACGAACCTGCATAATATGCCCTGTAAAGGATGGGATGTTTTCTTCGGTTCCCAAAGAGAAATTGCCATACCACAAACGCTCAGAAGGCACAGCGGTGACGGTTCCCGCCAGTTCGCCGTCTGCATAGAAGTGGGCGTAGTTCGCATCCACTGCTACAACCAAATGAGTCCATTCTTTGGATCGCAACAGCACATTCGGAACAGTCCATGTTTCAAAGCCATCCAAAAGGCGTATGTCTTCGCCATTTACCTGCAATTCTATACGTTTGCCTGTGACGGAATTGAAGCCCAAAACTCGTTGCCAAGCGGAAATTGCAGGGTATCCGGGGCGGAGCCATGCTTCCAGCGTATATGAGTCCGTGCTGCCGAAATTCACCTGCCCTTTGCCGGGAGCTTTGTCTTCGCTTTCTTTGAAATACAATCCCGAAGCGGAGTGCCACGGGGTTTGCATCAGCAAATCCAAGTCGTGCCCGGTTTTGGTGTATTCCCGTGCTGTTCTGCCACCGCCTTCAAGGGCTGGGTACCAAAGCGCGAGATCGGCGGGGTACGGATAAAGGCTGCCGGAAGTCCATTCTTTTCTAGCATTGTTGTGACCAAAATCTTCGGCTATAAGCGAAAGCGTTAATTTGCAACCGAGGCATTGGGAAAGGCTGTTTCTGTTCAAGGTTATTTTATATGAGACATAGCCGGCAGAATCCGCAATTAAGGAAACTGAATCTGTTACTCCGCCCAAATCCCATTTCAATAATACGCTGTTTATGCCGGACTCATCGTCTTTTGCCTTTGCGTTCACGGTGAATATGCGGTCCAGGAGTTCGGAGGTTTCTTCTATGCTCCAGTCGGAAATTTGCGGCCTTGCTGGGTCGGTGAGTATGGTTGGGCCTAGTGTTTGGGTTTCCGAGCCTAATGGAGAAACTGTAATGTAGCGTGAAGTGTATTCGCCGTTTGAGATTTTATTCAAGCCTATGCGTCCGTCCCAGCGCATTGGTTCTGTGGATACTTGGCTGCGTTCTGTTACAATGCTGCCGTTTTTGCGGAGTTGCAGGGTTCCCATCACAAGCTGGTTGCATTCCTGGAACATTTCAAGGTAGCCATTGTCCAAGCCGAGCCAAAGTGTGTCTTGGGGAATGGAGCATATTATTTGAGAGGGAACCGAATCGGGTTTGCTTGCAGGTTCTTCGTTGAGCCGTTTTGCTGTTGCCGTGTCAAGAACGGCGAATATGGAGAATGAACGTGTTTCCGCTGATATTAAAAGATATGACCAATTTTCATTATAACCTTCGCATTTATTATAAACCGTATTGGTCAGGCAATCAGGTTCTTTGTCAAAGCCCCTGAGCATATTTTCAAGTGCAACGAATTTTTTGTTTTCCGTATCTATTTTGTATAAACGCACATCGTCCGGAGATAAACTCATGGCATCCAATTCCTGATGTGTTATGCGGGCTTTTATGCGGGGGAGAGCAAGCGTATCAGAGAATTTTTTGGCCGGAAGCACTTCTATTACCGGACCTACGAGGGCAGTGTTGTTGGAGGTGGTAAAGGCATAGTCTTTGGCATCTGCCGTGCGCACGGTGACTATGGTATCTTCCATGGAGCCTGGCGGGAACCAAACGCTCACTTCGCCAAACAGGGATTGAACAGTGCCGCCGTTATTTTGCGTCACTTCGTGGCCTATATCCAGGTCCAGCTTGCGAATGTTCAGGAGATTGCCTTCGCCGCCCCATTGCAAAAGGATGGATGTGTTGCCTTGAAGCGTATTTACGTTAAACCACTCAAATAAGGAATCCGTTTGTTTTTTTGCTATGGTATGCAAGGCACCGCCGTTAAGGTAAGACAGCTTCCAGTTTGAATTTTTCGGAACAGTGCCTTTTACCGCTATGAATTCGGAGGGGCGTACGGAGTCAGGAGGACTTTTTACCGATAATTTAATAAGGCTGTCGCCTTCATGGTTTGCTTTGAAATGCGTGTGTTCGCTGCTATTCAAATAATTTGCTTTTGCGCTTGTCAATTTAAGTTCTTTTACCCATTCGTCTTGGAATTCATTTCCTATTTGCAGGGTTATGGAGGAATCACGCTCAGGGTACTTTTTCTGCGGTAAAACAAAAGTATTATTCCAATCGAGAGCGTTTATGTATAAAGAGTTATTGGCAAAGCTGTATAGCGTGGTATCGGCTGTGTTCATGATTTTTGGGGTGTATGTTGCTTCAACTCCCGAAAGGTATGAATCGCAACCTGTTTCTATATAAAACTTATTGTTATCGTAGTTGGAAGGCATCATGGAAAATAAATTTCCGCAAATGGATTGGTTTTCGTTGGGGTTTCCTAGCGTGGCAAAGGGTGATAGAGGTTTTGCGGAATTTCCGATATTGGCTATGACCTGTATATCGCCGCTATTTGTTAGCATAGCTTCTTTCCATTCATCATCGGTAAAATCACCTACGTCATAATGAATTTTTGAACCGGCTTTATAAAATTTTTTGCAGTCGGCTTCGTTTTTAGCTGAATCCAGCCATGGAGTATTATGGCTTGGACACGTATTCTGGGGAGTCCAGTCTTTGGCGGGATAGGCAATCTGTGCCATGTCTTTTTGGAATGATTCCGGGGCGGCGTCCATTGAGACGTATATGTTTACTGTTCCATGGCCAAAAGCTGTCTTGGTGGAAACTGGATCTCCATCCGAATATAATGCTACTGATGCCATTTGATTTTGCGGTGCTATCAATGCCCGGAATCGTGTGCCTCCATTATCAAAATTATAGTATTTTGCATGGTAATAGCTGGGATATTGGTATTTGGGGTCGGCCGTTTCGTCAGGGAATGCGAAAGCGTTGTTGCTTGGAAGCTTGCTAACCGAAACGAAAGGGTATCTGTGCATTTCAAATGGAGTGAGCAGACCATAATTGTAATTTGAATGCCAATTTTCACCATCAAAGAAAATACTATCTCTGACAGGAATATTTGTGCTATCGTGCAAAGTTTTTAAATAACCGTTATCGCCATACATGGTTTTGTTTGTCTGGTCAAACCTTATCGTGCGGTTTACCAAATTGTCGTAGCCGTATTCAACGTTCCAGTAATCTTTATCGGGAATGGTGAATTTTATTTCTAAATCCATAAATTGAAATCTCCTAGCACTCCGGGAAATGCAATCATTATGAATTTTACCTCTGTCTTCATAGAAATATTCATTCATAGGTTTAATAATTATATCGAAAAGATTTTTATTTGGGTTATAATTATCTGGGTCTTTCAACTTTCCATTTTCATCTTTTGCATATGTGCAAAACTGCCCCTCTGAAGAAGCGGTAGGTTCAATAGGCTCGCAACTGATATCTTTACTGCTCAATGAATCTATACGGTTATTTATATCGTTTTCATATCTGTGATTATCGGAAGGTCTTGGTAAGTTAATTTCTTTCTTCCAAACAGGACTTACATTTTCTATTAAATTTTTACTATTTTTTTCTTCAGCATCTTTTAATAAAAATGCATATAAAATTATTTTATTAAAAGTTGTATCTTCCGCAAATCCCCTGCCAACATCTCCATAATCATCAGCATCAAAAGATACATATATGTAATTTGACAAACTATTTTTATCGAATTGCAAAGTATTGCGCCATAAAATAGTGTCAATATACTGATTTTCTTTATTTCCTGTTGCACAATATAATTTTACAATTGCTAATTTGGCTTGTGCAACTATCACCAACGGCAAATTTTCCCGCTGCCGCTTTACCGCCAAACTGTACCTCTGCGGCGGATAGCCGTAAATATTTTGCGTTCCGCCTGCAGTCCATTCAACCTCAATATTGCGCAAAGAATCCGGAAGCCATTTACCTACCGCATTTGCCTCCACCAAATAATCCGCTGCCGGAGCATATTGCCAATAAGCAGCATTCACAGGTTTTGCGTGCAAAAGCGAAAGGGAAGATACAGGTGTTTCTCCCGGCTCGTCTTTCACATAATGCACACCCGGAGCCAGGGATATTTCAAAATTCCGCCTCAGAATATCGGATTGCGGACTGCCGGAAACACCGCTTTCCGTAGCTACTAACTCAAAATAATAACTCCCACTCTCCAAAACCAAATGCCCGTTATTGTCCTCGCCGTTCCAAGAAAGCGGATAGGCTTTGTCTGAACCGGAAGCTGCATGGGGAGCGTTAGTCAATAAATTCTTAACGATACTGCCGTTCGCTTTTTTAATATATGCGTTAACAATCGCATCTCGTCCGGCAATGCCGTAATGAATCATTTTATTGCCCAAAACAGAACCCGAATCCGCGCTATTTCTTATAACATAAAAGGCATCCAAAGCAGCGGTATCGGAAATTATTTTTAAATCCGGCATTGTGAGCAAAACATTAATGGAATCGCGAAGAACCTCGCCGCCTATTATATTTTCCAAAGCCTCAGCGTAAAAAGTGACGGCCTTGCCTTGGGGATAGCGACCGGTTGAAGACATACCGTTCCATTTATAGTAAAAACCGTAGAAATCTTTTTTTATTTGAATGCCGGTTCCCGTGTACTTGACAACATATTCCAATGGGCTGCCGCCTTTGCCCAAATAAACTTTATGCGTAGTATCAGCGTTCTTTTTCAATTTGAGCCAAAGCGCGTTATCGCTCTTAAAACTGAATTCTCCCGAAGTTCCGTTAAAAATCATAGCCTTGTCAAGACCCGGCGGAGTGAGAATTTCTCTTGCTATGTTTTGGTTTGCATTGCCAAGGGCTTCTTCATTGGAAGCAAGCGCAGTATCTTTAAGAGAACAGCCATTGCCGCAGATGCTTTCATCAAATTTTCCCTTTGTATAATGTATAGCTATTTCCTCGTCTTTGGGCAAGCCTTTCCAACGCACATAATAAACATCGTTTTCGCTCCAGAACCATACTCCATTTCCTTCCAAGGAATCCGATTTGCCGACATAAGGCGAGGCAGTCAATGAATTTGTAGAAGCGAAAAACAAAGCATTGCCTTTTGAATCATGAGCATAAATATTTGCGCGATAATCTTTGCTTTCCGTATCTGCAATTTGCAGAGAGAGGGACAATGAGCCTTCGCCTGGAGTAAATGTGTCATTGGACTTAGTGAAAAGCAATTTTTCTTTAACCGTGTCGCTTTTTGGCCAATAATGGAAGGAAACCGTGTCTTTGCGCCACTTGCAGGAGTCGCAATTTCTAACGGAGAGAAGCAATTCATAGTTACCGCCTTCAAGGCCTCTCATATCAAAAAAGCCTAAATCCGTTTCGTCTGCGGGTTGGGTGCTTTTGGAAACCCAAGCCAAATCCGCAGAATAACGTCTGCTCGCTCCAACGTCCATGCCATTTGTTTGCCATGAGGTATCCCCTTCTCTGCGCCACTCAAGTTGGTAAGAACCGGGCAAATTGTCTGAAGATTGTGTTGGAGCGGAGCCGCGAATCGCTATTACCGGTTCTTCCACAGAAACATCTTTCGGATGAATTATAACGGGAAAGCGGGCACCCACGTGGAACAAATCCAGTTTTGAAGCGAAGTTCCCCGCCCAATCCGTGCAACCGGCCTCCAGGTGTCTTTTGCCGTGTTCATTTCCGACAATGTTCCTATCCATATTAAATCTAAGAGTATCTATTTTTTTAGACGACTTTTCCGCTATATTTTGCCATTCGCCGTTATTTATGCGGTAGCGGCATTGCATTTCCGAAATATGCTTTTCGTAGCCTTGTTGTTTTACCTCCATGCTTGCGGAATAATTGTCCAAAGAATCCGTAGAAATAAATATATCAGACCAAACTCCAACTATATCAGGCGGTGTGCGGTCTATGCGCAAGAGTCCGTCATATTTTTTCCGCTTATGATTGCCGGATTCATCCCAAACGTCAATGAAAACTTCGTAATCGCCATCAGGAATAGCCATGCTTTCCAATTCATTCCATTCCTTGCTGCGAATTCCGTTTCGCAGAAGCAGGGTATCACCCAGCCGTAAGGTATCTTTTCCTTCGGCAAAAGAAACGGAAAAACGCACCGTAGCGGAATCTTTTCCATTTGAGTCGGAGACGTTCAAAGTTATTTTTAAAAGTTTGCCAAGGTTCAAGATACTTTCGGACAAGGAGAAATCGAATTCGGGAGCTTGTGAATCTACTATAAAATCTGCGGTATCTCTGCTTGCGATTATGCCTTGTTTGACTTTGTTATTTTCGAACAGGTCGTAGAGCGAGGCGCTGCCGCCGATAACGTTGTTGAGCAGGTTATACTGTTCCAAAGAGTTTGTTGAGCCGTCAAAGGCATAAGAAACTATTTTGTATTTGCCATCCGGCAGATTGTTCATGGCTTGGTTTTGGGTATTTTTGAAATCGGGCAATTTGATGCTGAAACTTGAAGCGAGTACTTCCGTGAATTTTGCGGTAGCGATTGTTTGCCCGTATGAGTTTTTCAGGAAGAGTGCGACAAGTCTGAGGGATTCGTCAATTTCGGAGTCATTTTCAAAGCGGGCTAGGAATGTTGTTGAATCTGCGTTGAATATATCGTTTTCCGGGTTGAGGTTTGTTTTGGGCGGTGTTGTGTCTAGGGTAAAGGGGATTGTCATGTCTGAAATTGAACTTTTTAGCGGGTCTGAAGTATCGCCGGTTTTTATTGTTGTTTGCCAAACGTATCTGCCTTCTTTGCTGTGGAATTTGCTGTAATCGCCGAGTGATTTCAGCAAATAGCCGTTTTGAACCTGCAATGGGTTGGACATTGCGGTAGAATCGGTGTATTCATAGTTTTCATTATACTGTGGGTCTTGTGACAAATATTCTTTGCCGCCGAGAGCTACAATGTTTTGGTAGCCCAGAGTGCTTATATAGGCTTCGAATCCGTTTAGGCTACTTGTTTTGATATTTCTGAGCGGCCAGGCGGGTTCTAGCAAGTCTGCGGTTGCTCTGAACAGGTAGAAGAAGCGTTGGCTGTTTTTGAGGCCTATTTTGTTTACGGTGGATATTGTGACGGTGTTTTGGTTGTCTTTTTGGATGATGCCCAGCTGGTTGTAATCGTATTTGCTAGGTTCAAAGACGAAAAGGCCGTTCTTTTCAACTGGGTGTTTTTCTATGCGCAATGTGTCCCATTTGTTGGAGGCGGGAGTGCGTTTGTAAACAACACAGGCTGTATTGTCCCCTTCCGCTTTACTAACATCGCATTCCCATGCTAAATCTTCGTTGAAATTGAAGTTTATTCGTATCTGCCGCAAGCGATGGGGCATCAAATCGTCAACTTCAAATTCGTATTTTTCTATGTAGTCTTTTACCATGATGGAGGGCATGGGGTAGCGGTCTGCGTGGCGGATGGGTATCTTTTCATTGCCTACGCCTGTTGTTATTGCCCAGCGTTCTTTCTTTGCGCCCACGGTTTCCCAGTCGGCAGAGGATTTGAATTTGAGAGAGGTGGAAAGGCTGCTGTCAATATGCATTGGCTTGAGAGAATCTCCTATATATAAGCCCAAGGTATCTGATTTCTGGTCTTTCCAGTCAGGGCCATAACTGCTTTTTACATGCACGTTTACAAAGGGCTTTTCGTACAGGAATTCTTCCATTTGGTAGGGTTTATAAGTTTCTTGCCCGCCGGTGATTTTTGTATAACTGTTGGATGCACCGAACCATTTATTCTGATATTCTTTCAAAAGCGGAGCCTCATGGGAATCCGCCAAATCCATAATGCCAGTGGTAATCGCTACGCCAATCTCCGCAGCCAACGCAGGGCTTGCGGCAAAGGCTATGCCGGTTTTTATTGATGACGCAACTGAATGGGGAAGAAAGGGTATTTCATTGACAGCGACAATAAGTATTGCTATAGCATTTATTTCCGCGGCAATAATTTTTATCACATCGTCAAGTGATCCATTAACATGGCCGTTATAAGACCGCTTGATTACATCTGCGCTAGGGTCATTCAAGGACTTGGTGTCTTTTGCCATGCCCGACCATTGCGGGATTAGGGTAGTACCGTGTTCACCTATAGTAACACCAAATATCATACCGGCGGCATACGCCGATGCCGAATTGATGAAATTAACGGTTCGGCTGCCGCCGCCGTAATACTGGGAATATAAATTGTAATACGATGACATCAACGCTTTGGGGATAGGTATTGGAAAAGTTGACATATTGGCAGCGTTCAGAATAGCCGGGTCGGAGAAGGTCATGCTGTTTTCGCCGTAAAGCAAACGCATCATGGGAAGGCTGTCCGTGTATGAGCGGTTCTTCAAATTGATTATGCCGTCAATATCGCTGTTGCTACGGGTAGGGTCTATGTAGGGCGTTAAAGGATCATCTGGCTGGTAATGCTTGTCCAATACTTTTATCAATATCTGTCCAAGGCCATAAGTAGTCACATCGCCGCCTGTTGTTATTAGTGAAGGTATAAGGCTGTATAGAGCAATTGTAGCTGCGGGCATATCCTTGGCTGCTGCCACAAGAAGGCCTGCGGTAGCTAAATACGTAGTTCCGTCGGCATTGAGGGCGGCAATCTTAAGACGGGTTTCCAAGTCGCTTACTTCCACAAGCAAGTTCAAAGCCCCTGTGCCCTCGTGAGGCGAATCAAGGGTGATTATTTTGTCAACATCGTTGTTGTAGCCAGTTCCCTGCACGTATTCGCGGGAGGCTACGCCGCCCATGCTGTGGGCAATGAGTATGTTGCGGGAAGGGGGAAGCGCATTGCGATTTTCTACACCTTTATTACGTAAATTGCCCAAATTCTCTCTGCCTTTTGCCCTCACTTCCTGCGCTTCTTCTATAAGGGAGCGGCGAAACTCACATTTGTTATTTACTTGCCATTTGCGGTCTCCCAATTCTTTTGCATTGTTAATGGGGGAATTTGCTGGATTTGTGAATGGTCTTTGCAGGTAAATTACGGATTTATCGTTTTCAAATATATCTTCGGTCAACCAATGGCGCAACCCATCATTGTTTAAATCCATATCTTCAGCGGAACTCGCGCGATCTTTCATAAAAGGTAAAGCTTTATCGCCATAACCGCCGATTATGTCTAAGTAATTTTCTTGCTCTGTTTTTGTAGTATCTTGATTCGGTTCTAAATATGTCCAAGCTTCTTTAATTTTTGAATCGTTATCGCAATCCATACCGAAGTAGCGACCACCTGCACCGTGCACTAGAATCACATTATAGTTCTTAAAACTTTCCATAGGTTCGCCATAAGAAAGAGCAAGGAAAACCTGAGATAATGCAAACACTAAATAAAACATTTTCTTCATATCAATACTCCGTAATATTTCTGAGTGAATCTAAAAATTCTCTTTTACCAAAAATCCAAAACGAAGGCATCCTATCATTAGCCCATTGAGAGCCATAGATAGTTACTCTTTCTTGAGTATAAGTAAAATTACCAAGCGTATCTCCTTTTTCCGAAAAGAAAGCGACATAATCAGATTTATCTAACAAGCATACCCCTCCATTTTTCCCCCACCAAAAATCATCACAAGCATTTACCCAAATATTTTCACTAGTTGGAGACCAGTCATTCACAGTCATGGTTTGGGAATCTATAATAGCTTGTCTAGTTTTAGAATATAATAAGACAGAATCATTTTTCCAAGGGCGAAGTTGAAAACCTCTTCCACGTCCTAATAACCAACCATTCTTATAATCTCCGCCATTCACATCATCTTTCATTTCAGTATTCCAATTAAAATTAACCTTTTGTGGTTTTTTGTTGCCAACTGTCCACAGCCAATACCCAGATCCCGTAAGATCTACAAGCATAGAGGAATCATTCCATTGGCTACTATATAATATAGCAGTATTAGATCTCCCCTGCTCTACCTGAGCTTCCCAATAAACATTATGAAAACGGACATCCACCAGCTTAAGCTCCCAGCCATAGTAGCTGGTGACATTGCTCCTAACGGGAATATTAAAGCTTTCAGTCGTTTCCCACAGCTCATAAAACAAAATAGCAGTTGTGTCGCTTGCATAGCCTATCCCTATTAAATCAGAGCCACTATCAACAACGCTAGTACAACCAGTACAACTCTGCAACAGAGTCACCACCAAAGGTAACCGAATCAATTTCTTCAATGTCTTAAATTCATTCATAACATATCACAAAAAACGATATTCACAAATATAGCAAAAAAACTCGCTCTTGGCAAGGGGGCTAAAAACTAAAAATTGTGATTTTGGAGCAAAAATGGCACTTTAGGGGTAATTTTAAACTTTGGATGTTATCCTCTTACAGAATGTAGGATGTAATATCCAATAATTTTGTATTTTATGATAAAATCTATACGATTGTTCATAATGGACTTTGTGTTGGATGCTAAACAAGGAGAATATAAATGCAAGAAGAATTACCTAGACCCTCCCCAATTAGAGCCTTGGAGCATAACATAACATTTCATTTTGAACAGAAAAATAAATCTTTTTGTAATAGAGTCTTAGAAGAAATAAAAAATGGTAACATAGAGCCTCATTTCAATTATGAAATAGGAAGTAAAATAATCCAATCTCCATTTGTAATTTGTAAAGAAAAAACAATTCAAATTCAAGAACGTTTTTTGGAATTTATGTGGGCTTTTATCTATTCTCATTGGGTAAAATTTGAGGAAGGTCAAATGAAATATGAATTAAACATAAAATATGGTGAAAAAAATGAAATAGATATGACCGTCATCAAACGAGCAAGTCTCTTGCGTTACTGGGCATTTTCCTTACTTAATGAATTAACGGATTGGGATATTCAATTACCAAACCCAAATCCAAAAGCATATGCATATATGTCCGAAAAAGAAAAAATTTATGCAGAAAAAGTAAATACTATTTTCTTGGATGCGATTGGCATATTACTTTGGCACGAAGCTTCCCATATAATTAACTGTCATTGTGAAGAAATGATTAAAATAAAGGAAAAAACAAATGACAAAACTACTGAGCAAGATAAGAATTTCATACTTGTTTGTGAAAAAGAAGCAGACAATCAGGCTTTAGAAATTTTAATGAATGAAGAAACCGACCAACCGCAAAGAATGCTGAAGGGAGTTTCTATACTTATGGCTTTTATATCCCCTCTATTTCTTGTTAAAGGCCCAGAAAAAATCAATCAGGTCTATCATCCAGATTTGGATGTCCGTTTAGGAAATGTGCTTGAATTTGTTGGAATTACCGACCAAGTATGTGAGTATTACTTATATCGTTTTGGCTGTATAATTTTAGATGAATACTTTGTTATGAATAGTACGTTATTTCAAAATCTAAAAATTTACAAACCCAATACCCTTGTTGAAACTGCGAAAGATTTATTTTATGAGTATCTGGATAGAATAGAATTATTAAAAAGATCTTTAAAAAATACTTAAATGAAATAATGTTGTTTCTGGTAATCCAAAGTAGCTACCACCTGCACCATGCACTAAAACAACATTATAATTCTCAAAAGTTTCCATGGGTTTGCTATAAGAAACCGTAACAAAAATGTTGGAAAGAACAATTATCAGGTAAGGAATTTTTTTCATATCAATACTCCGTAATATTCCCAGATAAATTTATAAATTTTCCAACTCCATACTGCCATTCTTTTCTTCCATCATACCAAAATGAAGGATTTAGCAATTCTCTCTTATTTTTATCAATAAATACCATTGCAGTGAGGCCGTAAATATTAGGAATGTTGCTAGTATCTTTAGGAAGAAGAGTTGCCGGCAAGCTTATATTATTTATCGCTCGTATGGAAATGAGATTTCCTGCAAATGCAAACAAAAAACCAAATTCACAACGTTTATCAAAGACATTTCCTTCAGTAGAAAATTCTTGAAGTTCTATATAAGGATAATGCCCTATTGTATGCAAGGTATCTCCATTGCCGGAAATAACAAATGCTTTGCAAGATTCCGATGTTTCATTTTCCAAATAAATAAATTTTTCGCCATCCCAAATCGCACCTTTTTCTGCCAATTCTTTTTCTTCGGCAGAGGGTTGCCACACGCTAATAACAAAATTCTTTCTGTTCAGCAACAAATATTCAGGGAGATTGCCCGTCCTTGTAGTATCCCTCCACATAAGAATTGTTTCGTTTTTCCACTGTCTTTGCTGATATAAATCAAACATTCCCAAGTTGGGGGGAATTTGCAAATCCAGCGTTTTCTCATCAAAATTTTCTAATCCATATCCTTCCAAGGAGAAATTTACTTTAAGCGGTTTAGAGTCGCCAATCGTCCATAACATACGGTTTTCTCCTATTTTTCCGTCGTAATCAATAAATACAAGAGAATCACTCCACTGTCTAACCCGAAAATTTTCGCCATAATTATTTTTTACTCTAGATTTCCAATGAACTTTGTGATAACGGACATCCACCAGCATAAGCTCCAAATCAAGATAATTATCACCACCACACAAGTGCGCAAAACAATCCTCAGTTTTTTCCCAATTATACCTGAACAAAATGGCAGTTGTATCGCTTGAAAAACCTACCATTTGTATAAAATCATATTCTTTAGTATCAAGAAAAAAAGAACACCCACTCAATAACGGAGCCACTGCAAAAGGCAGCCAAATAAACTTTTTCAATACCTTAAACTCACTCATAGCACATCACAAAAATTTATCACTTATAAATATAGCAAAAAATCCCATTCTTGGCAAGGGGCAACCAGTTAAATTTCGGTCAAGCGTCTGTGTTATGAACAAATAAAACAGATTTAAGGCTATTTGCGAGGCCTATTTTGTTTACGGTGGTTATTGTGACTGTGTTTTGGTTGTCTTTTTGGATGATGCCCAGCTGGTTGTAATCGTATTTCCAAGGTTCAAAGATAAAAAGGCCGTTCTTTTCAACTGGGTGTTTTTCTATGCGCAATGTGTCCCATTTGTTGGAGGCGGGAGTGCGTTTGTAAACAACACAGGCATCCGTAGCTCCTTCCGCTTTACTAACATCACATTCCCAAGCGAGTTCCTCATTGAAGTTGAAATTCAGGCGTATCTGCCGCAAGCGATGGGGCATCAAATCGTCAACTTCAAATTCGTATTTTTCTATGTAGTCTTTTACCATGATGGAGGGCATGGGGTAGCTCATATAATCGGTATTTTTAATTTCTTTTTTTCATTGTCAAATATTATTTTTGCTATATACATTCCTTTTGGTAAATCTCCGAATGTTACGTTATACACACCATTTTTGAAATACAATGTTTTTTTCAGTTCGCCACTTAGACTATAGATTTGCAGACAAGCGGCGGTTTGAACTTGTAGATTGATGGCATTATGTGCGGCGACGGCGGAGTTGATTGTTTCGATGTTAAAGAAAACAGGTACTGAACCATCGCTTGATATTGTGAAGTTGATTCTTACTTGGCCTGCATAGTTACCATTGCCGGTTACTTCTACGGTTGCCATGCCAGGATTTATGTTGTTGGAATATCTAAGGGTATAATCCGTTTCGAGAATTAACACTTTTGTATTGTCTTTCACAATAATAGCCGGCTCTATGGCAAATCCTGTGTAGTCTTGATCGTCTATGGGCTCTATTGCATCATTTTTTAAAAATTTCCACTCTATTCTAGCCACTAGTTCAGGCTGAACTAAAAAATAATTAGTTGCAGATTCCCCAGCTAAAAGCATATTTGTGCTTACAGAAACATTTCCTCCGCTTGCATTTGCCGATGCGAATGTGCCTATTGTGGCATTTAAAAGGAAAACATCATCTCCGCTTGCGACATCTCTCAGGGTTGCTCCCGTTATTGTTGCTATATCCGTGCCATCGTAGGTTTTGTTTTGAGCGACAGCACCTATGACGGTGAGCTTTTTCGGAATGATTTTGAAAGTTATAATTTTGGATATGCCGGAATAAGCGTTTTTGCCGGTAACATTTATTGTTCCTTCGCCTGCATTTTTGTTTTCGCCATAGCTCAACTCATAATCTATGCCTTTAGTTAAAAGCGTACCGTCTTTTTTCCGAATTACAGGCATGAATCTTATTTGCGAACCGGTATATGTTTGGTCTAGAATTTTAAAGTATTCAATATCATTAGAAATCGGAAACCAAAAATTCAAAAACGGCGGAACCGAGGCTTCCTCTATTCCCCAAACATATTCAAAATCCCAACCTGCAAATGTTTCTTTCATTTTCAGTTCGTCCATGCTCTTTGCTTCAATTCCTGCTGGCGAACCTTGACCGGATGGCTGGATTGTGGCATCCGAATTGTAATATACGGACGTAAGCGTCCCTCCTGTATATCGACCGAAAATTCCGCCGAAATTATCACTGGAAGTTTTTCCGCTTATTTTTCCTCTTGCATAACTGTTTGTAATATCGCTTGCGTTAGCATATCCAATCAAACCACCGGAATAAGCCCAAGACATATTTAATGTATTATCACTGGAAATAGCCGATACGTCCCCTGCGGAATAACTATTTGAAATAACGATAGCCCCGCCCAAGGGCATCATCATACCTACCAAGCCGCCTGCGTTTGACAAACTTGAACCATTGACCGATATATTACCTGTAGAATAGCTTTTTGAGATTTCCGTCCATCCAATTGTAGCACCGGCTAATCCACCGGCAGCAGATTGTGCCGATACATTCCCCGTGGAATAACTGTTCAATATTGTAAGTTTAGATCTGCTAGCAAGCTCTGATATAGAGGTACCGGAATATGTTATGTCTGCGCCTTCGCCTACCAAACCGCCAGCAATAGAGCTTTTCGTGTTGATAGCGGATACATTCCCTGTGGAATAACTATTTTCAATGGCAAGCGCAGCGCCTGCCAAGCCGCCGGCAAGAGAACCGGAATCAGTATCTGTACTGATAGCCAATACGTTTGCGGTAGAATAACTATTTGATATTTTACTTCTGATAAAACCTGCCAAGCCGCCAGCAACAGAAACGGCACTGCCAGATGCAACAACAGAATCGGCAATCACATAGCAATTCTCTATAGGGCTTTGAGAATTGTAAAATCCGGCCAGCACTCCGGCATACGCCCTGCCGGATGTTGCCGTAGCCTTTATTTTTGTAGCCTTGATTGTGAGATTTTTGATTTGTCCCCAATTAAAACCGAATAAACCCGCAGCTCTTACGTTTGACACTGATAGACCCGATATGCTATGCCCATTCCCGTCAAAGGTGCCTAAAAACATTTTATTCCAAACGGAATCTTTACCTATCGGAATAAAATCCTCGGCGAGCGTAACATCTTCGATTAATGTAATTGTTTTTCCGATGAAACTGCTTGTACCGTCATTAACCAGTTGAGCCAAACCTTTTAATTGCTCGGCGGTGGAAATTTCAAACTTCGTGTCGCTTGCATTATACCAATCCGTGTTTTGAGCAGATAGCGTAGCAGAAAAGCATAAGAACACAAAGAAAGATTTTCCCAAAGGGTGAATAAAACGAGGAGCTACCGCCAAAGGCAGCCAAGTCAATTTCTTCAATGCCTTAAATCCCTTCATAAACTGCCTAAAAAACCCAATTTTAACAAATATAGCAAAAAATCCCGCCCTTGGCAAGGAGTTTAGCTCAAAAACTGTCGTTACACCCCCTTCCACAACAAATACAACGGAACATGATTCCCGCCCACGTTCCTTAACGATGCGATTACAGTCCTGTTCGGCGAATACTTTTTTGAATATTCCGCAAGCGAGCGCACCCTTGCATTATCGGACGACTTCACCTCAACAGGCACAATGTCCATTCCGCTTTGAATGACAAAATCCACCTCCGCCGAATTTCCCGATTTCCAGTAAAAAGGAACTTCGCCGCTTTTATTTACCAATTCGCAAAGAACATAGTTTTCCGTAACCGTTCCCTTAAATTCCTTAAAAATATCGCAGCTTTCCAAAAATGCCGCCGCAGGTAATTTTGACATCCTTCTAAGCAATCCAATATCCGCCATATAAATCTTGAAATACGAAAAATCCGCATAAGACGACATCGGCATAAAGGGCTTCTCTATTTTGGCTACCTTATAAACCATTCCTGCGCTTAACAGCCACTCCAAAGCATCTTCCAAATCCTTTGCCCTTAAACCTTTTTTAACATGGCTAAAAATAAACTTTCCGTTTTCTCTGGCAAGCTGCGCAGGAATTGAATGCCAAATTGCGGAAAGTTTAGGGAACTCGTTTACGGGTGCGTGTTTCGCAAAATCCAACTCATAGCTATCCAGAATTTTTTGCAGAATAGCATCCAGTTTTTCCACAAAAGCTGCAGGAACCGGCTTGGTTGCGGGCAAATTTTCCAGTTGTTCACACAGCAAATCCTCGCCGTTTGCAAGCAAGAATTCATGAAAATTCACAGGATAAAGCGTGTGAAAATCAGTATAGTATTTTTTAGCTTAAATATGGTTTTTGCAGTAAATCACTGCGTTTTTGGTATGTAAAATGCGGTTTATGTAGCGTTTTTTCATATTTTACCTTAATGCAAAGAATCCAGCAGTTCATTGAATTTTTCCCCTCTCTCCTTGTAATTCGCAAACAGCCCAAAAGATGCGCAAGCGGGGGAGAGCAGAACCGCTCCGTTGTTTTCCGTGTTTTCCAGGCACCAATTAAAAGCGAGTTGCAGGTTTTCAAAAATTTGCATATTCGCCTTGCAGTTTTCGCTTTGCAGGGATTTTAGCATTCTCTCTGCGGTGAACCCTATTAAAGCGACCCCTTTCAGCAAGTTGTTTTTTGCAAGTGTTTGGGATAATTCCGTAAAATCCGCATTCTTTTCGGAGCCGCCGAGTATAATGGTAAAAGGCTTGTCCATGGCTTTTGCAGCGGCTATCGCTGCTTCCGGGCGTGTGGAATAGGAATCGTTGTAAAAGGCCAGGGTTTTGTTTTTGAAAGTTTTTGTGCCTACGTTTTGCAAACGGAAGGGCAAACCTTCATAGCTTTTCAAAGCATCTATGCAAAGCGAAACATCCATTCCCGCACACTCCAAAGCAAGTGTTGCAGCCGCCATGTTTTGCAGTTGGTGTTCGCCTTTTACCTTGAAATCATCCATTGAAAGCGGGAGCGTTTTAAACGGTTTTTTTATGGCCCCGCTTTGTGTGGCTATTTGCACGGCTCCTTCGGAGGCGGCGTTGTAAATGCAAAAGTCGTTTCTTTTTTGCCAGCGCACCAGATTTGCTTTTGCGTCTCTGTATTGCTCAACAGATGTGTGCCAGTCCAGATGTTCGCTTGTTGTTTGCAGAACAACCCCGATGTGCGGGGAAATTCCAAGCGTCATAAGCTGAAATGAACTCAGTTCCAAAACAACTATGGGATTTTGCTCTTGCAATAAATCCAAAGCGGGAACGCCAAAATTTCCGCCAACCGAATGTTTGATATTCAATGCTTTAAGGCAGTGAGCGATCATGGAAACGCAAGTGCCTTTTCCAAGCGTACCAGTGACGCCGATGATTTGAGCAGGCGGATACAGTTCAAAAAAGAGTTCTATTTGGCTTGTTAGCTCCGCTCCTTTTGCCTGTGCGTCTAAAATTTCCTTTTGCAGGGGATAAACACCTGCGGAGCGGATAATCGTTTTGCAGGCGGATAAATTATTTAAATAATTTTCGCCATCGCTTTTGTCAAAGATGAGGATTTCCTTTATGCCTTTATTTTTCAAGAATTTCAGGGTGCTTTTTCCTTCCACCCCAAAACCTAAAATTCCAACGGGTTCATGCATATTCGGGTAAAGATAGAATTATAAATTTACCGCATAATAAACTCCAAAATTCGGCGGAACGAATTTGACCGCTTGCCCGTTGCTTTTGATCACGGAAACAACATCGCCTTTTAAATTGAAGATTTTTACGGTGAAACTTTTGTTTTGGGCGGGGAATACATAAGCTCCCGTGAAGCGTATAACGGGGCTTGGGGAATTGATTTTATTTGGCGCGGATATTATCGGTTCTGGTTCTGGGTCCGGAGGATCCGGTGGTTCCGGTGTTATAGGAGGTATGTCCGGAGCAGGCGCAACCTTGGAAACTATGTAGGCGAGGGCACCGAGAAGGCCGGCGTTGTAATCTATGCCGCCCTCGGTGTATTGGTATTGATTGATGTCATTATTGTAATCGCTGGATTTAAAACTTCCGCCTACCATATATCCAAAGTATTTATTCCTTTCGGGGATAGTCATGCTGTTTTGTTCATTGTTGGATGGGTTGTCATCCCTAAGATATACATTCCTGTGGTGAGGTTTGGTGGCTTGCTTTTTGCAGCTTTCGCAAAACCCTACGATAAACGATTGGCCTGACTTATTATTGCCAAGAATGTAATCTACTTGATCGAAGATAAACTGGTCATAGTCGGTTATATCCTTTGCCTTGGAGTAGAGAGCTGCAATGAATGCGTGGTTAGCGGGGTAACGCAATGCACCCCAGCCAGAGTTGCCTACGGTTGAAACCTTTTCATCATTTATCTGGCCAGTGAACCTGTTTATGAAAGTTGTGCGTAAAAATTCGAGGTGGGTATTTCTCTTTTCAGACATTGCCATTGCTGCCGAGTAAACGGCAAGGTCGTTGGGATTTGCGTAATCAAGCCCCCAGCCATGGTCGGTTAATTTGCTTTCATCAATATCGTTTTTGTATGTGGATTCACCGGTCGTTAAGAACATCTCGGAGGCAGCTATGACAAATGCGACGCCTTTCTTGCCTTCACCGTAGTAACCGCCAGATCCCGCACCTGCAGACTGTTCCTTGCGCGGTTTAGCATAACCGTAGGCATTCTTCGCATGAGCAAGACTCAAATCAGCATAATCCGGGTCATGTTCGCGGTAAATCCTGGACATAATGGCCATTGCCGCTGCAGCGTAGGAGGCCATGTGTCCATCGTTGGGATTTTTCCACATCTTGCGTGGTTCGCCACCGTCGCTAACCGGCTGGGTTGACATCTTTCCGGCAGTAACCCAAGTGTTGTGATCCGGCCCGCCTTCTCCCTTTTCATAATAAAATGTATTGGCGTTAGGCGTAGCCTTGATTATCCAGTCGGTGGCATACTTGAGTTCTTCAAGCAAGTCAGGCATCCTGTTCGGCGACCCCCCTTCAATGCTCCAATCTTGGGATGCCATGTAGTCGCTGTAATCTTTCCCGTGATACAAGTCGTAAAAGCCTTTTGGGAATTCATCATACGCTTTCGCCAGCATATATGTTGCGTAGTAGAACGTATGTCCAAAAGTCACATGGTCACCACAGTCAAACCACCCACCTTCAAGGTTGTGCGAACCGTCGGCATCCCCGGTAAAGCTAGTTCTGTATGCAGGATTGGTGTGCTCCATTATGAGCCAGTTAGGCCCAATACCTGACCGTTGCCCTCCGTAGAAGCGGGTTACCATCCAAAGAGCTTTTTTATACTGTTCGGCAGAAAAAGCTCCTTCGGCAAAGACATTTTGCAGGGAGAGGGAAATTAGCAGTGCAAAGGGAAGAAATTTATACATATATATAATATAGTTTTTTTTTAAGGAAAAAAGAGAAAAAATTTCTACTCCCACTCAATAGTCGCTGGCGGCTTGTGCGTAATGTCATAGAACAACGCACCTGCGCCGGCTTCTTTTAGCCTTGGCCACAACTTGTTTTTAAGCAGATTCTGGTCTATCTTCGCAAAATTTGCCGTCATAGCCTCTGCGCTGTTCACGGGGCGCATAAGAACGCAGGGCTTGTCTGCGATTTTTAGCGGAAGCAAAACAACAGGCATTTGCCATATTTTATCGTACAAATTATTTTCAAATAAAAATTCATTGCAAATAGCATCAAAAGCCCTGAGCTGGTCAAGGGCGTTTTTTTCGCAATACAGCTTCGCAGGCTCCGGAGGCGAATCCGCAATATGCCCTACCAGCCATGCCAAACGGTTAATCTCCGCAAAGCGATTTATCAAAGCCGTGCTGTGCCTTTCCAGAATTTGCCAGGGGAGTTCGCTCTCCAGCAGCAAGGGTTGAGCGTAAGTTCTCGCATCTCCTTGAACACCCACGCTTTTTATGGGTAGCAACCGCCCTTTCAATGCGGCTTCGCTCAAAGCGTTTTTCAATTCAGGGATTTCGTCCAGCGTTTTGCCGGCGGCTTTTCCATCGCTGCACAGCAAGCGAACCCCAAGCCCTGGGCCGGGGAAGGGATGCCGCCATACAAGCTCATGCGGTATGCCAAGGCTTTCGCCCAAATACCTCACCTCGTCTTTGTAGAGGTCTGCAAGCGGTTCCAGCAGCAAGCCTTTTTTTTGCAAGTCCAAAACGCCCTGCACACGGTTGTGATGGGTTTTTATCACATCCGCATTTTCCGTTCCGCCGCTCTCAATGGTGTCAGGATAAATGGTGCCCTGAGCTATTAGCCATTCATCTTCGTTGAGCGAGAGCCGCCGCATTTCGCTGTCTTTAACCTTTAGAAAGGTTTCGCCTATTATTTTGCGCTTTTTTTCCGGCTCGGTTACGCCCTTCAATGCGGCCAGAAAATCCTCGCTTGCATCGCAAATTTTCAGATTGTTCATGCCCTCTTTTTGCAAATAATCCATCACCTGGCGGCTCTCGTTCTGCCTCATTAAGCCGTTGTCTATGTGCAACCCCAAAACCCTTTCGCTGCCCAAAACCCTGTTCAAAAGCACAAAAGCTACGGTGGAATCCACGCCGCCGCTCACCAGCAAAAATACCTTTTTGTTTTTTGCCGCTTCAATCATTTTTTCGCTTATTTGCGGCAAATAGTTTTTAACGCTCCAAAACTTTTTGCATTTGCATATATTCACGGCAAAGTTTTCCAAAAGCTGTTCGCCAAATTCGCTGTGCGTAACTTCCGGGTGAAACTGAATGCCGTAGATTTTTTTATGTGGATTTTCCACTGCGGCAAATTCGCAGTCGCTTGTGCTTGCTGCGACTTTAAAACCGTTTGGAAGTTTTGAAACATTGTCTCCGTGGCTCATCCACACTTGGCTTTTTGCGGGAATGTTTTTCAGGAGAGGGCTTTCTTCGTTTGCAATTTCCAAATTCGCTATGCCGTATTCCTTTACTTTTTCAGGGGTCACTTTGCCGCCAAGGCTTTGCGCTATAAGGTGGTGGCCGTAGCAAATTCCCAGCTTTGGAACATTTATGTTTAAAATCGCCTTGTTGAATGCCGGAGCATTTTTTTCGTAAACGCTCATGGGGCCGCCGCTAAAAACAATGCCTTTCACGCCTTTCAAAAACTCTACGGAGCTATTAGGCGAAAAGATGCGGGTAAAAACGCCTAGCCTTCTGATTCGGTTTGCTATTAAATGCGCATATTGGCCGCCAAAATCCAAAACGGCAATGGTGTCCGTAGGTTCGGGGTTTAGCTTTTCAATAACCGCTACCACCTGTTCCGCTCCGGAATTTTTAAATCCGATTGCGGTTAAAAGTTTGCTCAATACGTTGCTGTTTGCAAATTCCAGTTTTTTGATATGGATATGGTCTTTTTCGCAAAGCGTGATAAAATCGCTCAGGGTAAAAAGATGGATGTTTGGGGTGTTGTACCATTCGTGGGGCAAAAACTTGCTCTTTGGCATACGTCCGTTAAACGCAAGGGCTTTGCGAACAATCCAATTCCCAAAATTCGGAAAAGTCACAACAGCCTGTTTGCCTATGCGCAGAATCTCTAGCAGAACCTCTCTTGGGTTTTGCGTTTCCTGAAGAGTTCTGTTGAAAATCACAAAATCAAAGCTGCTATCCGATATTTGAGAAAGCCCTTCCTTATCCAAATCCTTTTGAATAACAGGCACGTTGAAATCCAGGCAATGCAGAACTCCCTTAAAGGAACGGTCAAAGCCCACGCCCACAGCTTTTTTCTCCCGCCATAAGGCGTGGAGCAGGCAGCCGTCTCCGCAGCCTATGTCCAAAACACTTGCATTTTGCGGTATAAGGGCGGAAATGCGGCTTATTTCTTCTGTGCTTATAAACACTCGGCTGGTATAATTTTCATCGCGGCGTTCAACCGAGCGAACATCCAAAAACCGGGATAGCAAACTTCCCAAATCGTTGGTTTCCAGCAAAAAGCCATCGTGCCCTAAATTGGTGTTCAGCTCAACGCTGCTCACAATCTTTTTCTGGTTCAAAAGCGCAAAGGTCAGCCTGTAGGATTCATCCGGCGTGAACAGCCAGTCGCTGCTCAAATGAACGCATAGAAATTCCGCATTTGCACGGGCAACCGCATTTTCCAAAGAACCGTATTTCTCCTCCAGGTTGAAATTATCCATAGCCCATGTGAGGTGCAGGTAGCTGTTTGCATCAAAACGGTTCACAAATTTTTCACCCTGATGGCCCAGGTAGTTTTCAAGGGCAGACCCGGTGTAAAAATTTCCGGGGTCTTTTGGCAAATTTTTCGCATTGTCAAAACGGTTTCGCATTGATTCCGCCGAAAGGTAGGTGATGTGCGCAATTTTGCGGGCATTTGCCAGGCCGTTGGAGGGTTTTTTTTGCTCGGTATAATCTCCGCCGTTAAAATTTTCATCGTCTAAAATGATTTTTCGCCCGACTATTTCAAAGCCGAGAGCCTGTGCGGAAAGCCTTGTTCCGCTGGCTATGAGTGCGCACCGCTCAACAAAATCCGGGTATTCCAAGGCCCAGGTAATGGCTTGGAACCCGCCCATTGAACCGCCGATTACGGCGAAGAGCTTTTTTATTTCCAGATGGTCTGCGAGTTTTTTTTGCGCATTCACCATATCGCCTATTGTTATGCGAGGGAATTTTGAGCCGTAGGGCTTGCCTGTGCGGGGGTCTATGGAGGTGGGGCCGGTTGTCCCTTTGCAGCCGCCCAGATTATTGCTGCAAACAACAAAAAATATGTCCGTATTTATAGGTTTGCCGGGGCCTATCATAGCATCCCACCAGCCAATGGATTTAGGCTCGTTTTCTTCGTGCAGGCCGGCGGCGTGGGCATCTGTGGTAAAGGGGCAGCAAATCCAGACAACCGGAGCAGCCCCCTCCCTGAAATCCCCGTAGGTTTCGTAGCGAACCGCTAACTCCGGCAAAACATCGCCGCTTTCCAGAACAAAGCCATGCTCGGAGCGAAAGACAAAGTCCTTTTGTTGCACAAGGCCTATGCTGTTGTTGGGTTCTAAGGGCATGGTTTTGGGAATTTAGAAAATTTTCTATATTTATAGGCGTGGAGCAAATATTCGTATATGTAAGCGCAATAGGAGGCTTGGCTGGTATAGCGGCTATACTGACTGTTTTGGCTAAATTTTTCAAGGATAGGCAGGATAACCAGTTGGAGGCATTAACGCAATCGGTTATGGCGTGGAAGGGTTTATGGGAATCCTCAACTAATGAAATCAGAGAATTAAAAATGGAAATTAAGGAATTGAGGAACGAAATAGACAAGTTAAAGTCCGAAATAGACAAATTGCGAACAGAAAACGCAGAGCTTAAAGGGCAACTAAAAGAGCATTACAAGTTAGCTTAGAAAATTTTCTACATTACCCCTGAATATGAACTCCGCTTTCATCGCAATAGAAGGTCCCATAGGCGTTGGGAAGTCTGCGCTAATAGATGCTCTTGAAAAGGAATACGGCAAGCAAACTCTGTACTCTTTCAGAGAGGAATTGGAGCCAAACCCGTTTTTGGAGAAATTTTACGGTGACAAGAGAAAATATGCCTTTCAAACGCAAATAGCCTTTATGCTCTCCCGCTACAAGCAGTTTGGAGTTTTGCAAAAAAACCTTAGGCAGCCGGATATGTTTGCGGAAAACAAGCTCTATGTATCTGATTTTATATTTGAAAAAAACGATATTTTTGCGGAATTAACCATAGAAGACGAACAGGAATGGAAACTCTACCAGAAAATGCGCAGTATTCTCCTTGAATCTTCAAAAAAAATCATCAATCCCAATTTTGTCGTTTATTTAAGAGCCGGTGAGGAAACCCTCTACCGCAGAGTCCAAAGCAGACTGAGGCAAACAGAGCAGTTGAGGCTAAAAGACAGCGATGTAGATAAAGGCATAACAAAAGATTACCTGCATAAATTAACCATTTTGTACGACCGCTATTTTTTCCACTACAAGACAAGCCCCGTTTTGATAATAGATGTGAACAACGTGGATTTTGTGCATGAATCTTCACCCGTATCTTCTATTGTAAATTCCATAAAAAAAGCCGTAGATGAACCTATTACCCAGAACACCTATTTAAGCTGGAACAATTGAAATTGATAGATTACTCCGTTATTCCTTCGCCTTGTTATGTGCTTGAAGAAAGCCGGCTTGTATATAATTTGGAAATTCTGGACAGGGTGCAAAAAGAGGGGAACGCCAAGGTTATATGCGCGTTAAAGGGTTTTGGCTTATGGAAAACATTTCCGCTGGTTTCGCATTATTTGTCCGGAGCTACCGCAAGCAGCTTGAACGAGGTTTTGCTCGCCAGCCAGAAGATGGGAAAGGGAGTGCATGTATGCGCCCCTGCATATAGAACGGATGAAATAGAACATATTTTAAGCCATTCCACCTATATAACCTTCAACAGTTTTTCGCAGTGGGAATTGTTCAAAAAAGAAACCTTGAAAAGAAAAGTGAGCGCAGGAATAAGAATAAACCCGGAGTTTTCAACCGTTGAGGTGGATTTGTACAACCCGGCAGGCCGCTACAGCCGGCTTGGGGTTACAAGAAAGGAGTTCAAGCCGGAACTTTTGGACGGTATTGAGGGCCTGCATTTCCATGTGCTTTGCGAGCAGGATGCAGATGCTTTGGAAGCCGTGCTGGAAAAGGTGGAGGAGAATTTCGGAGAGTGGATTCCCCAAATGAAATGGATTAATTTCGGCGGCGGCCATCACATAACCAGGGTGGATTACAATGTTCAAAAACTTATAGAGATTTTGAATAGGTTTCATGAAAAATATCCGGGAGTTGAAATCTTTTTGGAACCCGGAGAAGCCGTTGGCTGGCAAACCGGCGAACTGGTATCCAGTGTTTTGGATATTGTGCATAACGAGATAGACATAGCCATTTTAGATGTATCGGTACCGGCTCATATGCCGGATTGCCTGGAGATGCCTTACCGTCCCATGGTTGTTGACAGCGCAATGCTCGGAATAAAAAAACACACTTACCGTTTGGCCGGCAATTCCTGCTTGGCCGGAGATATTGCCGGAGATTATTCCTTTGATGAACCTTTGAATGTAGGCTCCCGGATAATTTTCCTGGATATGATTCACTACACAATTGTAAAAACAACTTTCTTCAACGGGGTTAAACACCCGTCAATAGGGATTTGGAAAGACGATAAATTCCACCTTTTAAAAGAATTCACTTACGAGAGCTTCAGGGACAGGCTCGGTTGAGAATCATTTTTAATTCTTAAACACGCACCTGAATCCGGTGTGAGTTCCCCAATAGCGCGCGTCTTCTTCTTCGCTGTTTTCAATATTCAAGTCGCTCTCGCCGGATTTCCAGCTACCGCCTTTCAGGTATTTGTATTTGCCAAACCAAAAGCCGTCGTCCTTAACCCATTCGGCAACGTTGCCAAACATATCGTAAAGGCCCCAGCCATTTGGTTTTTTGCCGGCAACGGCAACAGGTTTTTTGCCGTTGAATTCGGCGTAATCCTTTGGATTTGCATTATTTGGCCATATATAATTAGCCGGAGAGCCTGCCCTTGCGGCATATTCCCACTCAGCTTCAGTAGGAAGCTCGCCGCCCAGCGCAATGCAACAACTGTTCGCTTCTTTCCAGTTAACGCTGTGGGCGGGCAACGAATCGCCTTTGTATTTGTTAAAATCCTTTTTTCCGCATTTGTCCTTGTATAAGCCCTGGTCTATTGCGCTTATGTTTATGGCAAAGGGCTTTATTTGCAGGTCTTTGCCCTTGTATGTTAAATTGCCGCCGGGTATTTTTGCCAGCAAGGGTTTGGGGGTTGCCGGTTCTTCGGCGGGAGGCTGCGGCTGTGGCTCCAAGGAATCTTTGGGAGCTACTACACCTGCCAGCCATTCCGGCAAAGAAAAACTGCCTTTCATCGGAATCAGCAAGCCGTTCCAGGATATATTCAAATCGTAATATTTGTAAAAATGCCTTGAAAAACCGCCTTCAACGGGAATCCATACGGTTTGGTTTTGAACGGTTAAAAAAGCCAGTGCCGCAGGAGCGCTGGCAGTTAAGGCTCTTACCAGAGCATCGCCCGTTAAAAAATCATTTTCCCAGGCACCTTTCCAAATAACATCTGCGCGCCCATCCGGTGAGCGAAAATTGAGTTCCAAATTGCCTTTTAAACCGTTTGAAGCCGCTGCGGATTCAAATTTTCCGCCTGAAGCCGGAACAAAACCGCTCACTTGATTTGCCCCAAGCTGGTTTATGCGCCCTAAAATTCCATTCATATTTTGCTCTATCGGGCCGGAACAGTTCGCATGCCACTCGTTGAATGACAGCTCTTTTTCACGGTTATAAGTATTGTAATAATGGTGGTATTCGGCGGCGGTTTCGCCCGGCAAATCATGTGGGGAAGCCGGAAGGGGATAATCAGCTACGAAAGCAGCAATGCAAACGGAATCCAGCGTTGCGGCAGATTTACGCTTAAACAGGCTGTCGTACAGGCTTTCCAAAGTTCTTAAGTCGTTTATATGCGATATTTCGGGCATTTCGCTCGCCGGTTGCCCGGATTTTTTCAATTGCACATTTTGCTTATGTTCCTCGCCGTGCTTAATGTGTGCAAGAAAGACTTCTGTCCAATAGCCCGGAGAGCGTATGGTGTAAACTACCCAGCCTGCGGGAACTTCCATTGTAAACGGCGTAACGCCCACAGCTTCCCCGTTAAGCCACACCCCTGCGGGTTCGGAACTCTCCACAGACAAAACACCAACGCCTTTATCATGCGCAAAGCACAGGACAGCGAGCGATACAATAGCAAGTATAGCAATTATTTTTCGCATAACAGAGTGTAATTTAGTAATTACTTTAGGCTTGCGGATATTTTATCGCGGATTTTAATCAGCCTTTCATAGCCGGCATCCGGAATAATGGAACCCATAACCTGTATAACTTCCGCAGCGGTTGCAGAGGCCAGCTCGCCGCATTTTTCAAGCGGCCAGCTATTTAAATAGCCGTATAAAAAACCCGCAGCCCAAAGGTCTCCTGCGCCTGTGGTATCTATGGCTTGAGTATTAGGCGCGCTTACTTTTATAATATTGCCTTTTTCGCCGATTATTGAGCCTCTTTTGCCAAGTTTAACAACGGCTATTTTAGCTATTCTAGTCATTTCCGTGCAGGCCAAATCTTCTTCTACGTTTGTCAAAGTGCGGGCTTCGTCCTCGTTTGCTATTATAATATCTATGCTCTGGTCCTCTATCAGCTTGTCTATTAAAAAACGGCAGTCTTTTACAACGCCAAAGGAACCGCAGTCCAAAACCACTTCCAAACCGTTGCTCTTTGCTACATGAATGCAGTGCAAAAGCATTGACGGATTGTATGCCAAGTAGCCTTCCAAATAAACAACATCGGCCTCATGGAAGGGCATATCGCTGATTTCCGTTGGCAAGAGTTCCGCTGAGGCTCCTGTGTAGGTGTACATGGTGCGCTGGGCGTCCGGCGTTACAGCGGATAGCACAGTCCCTGTTGGGGTTGAGCTTTTGCGCACATAACTTTTCACTCCGTTGTTACAAAGGTTTTGCGAATATACATCGCCTAAATCGTCGTTGCCAACCTTGCATATGAAGCGAGCCGGTGCCCCAAGCCTGGATAAGCCTATCATGGTGTTGCTAGCCGAGCCACCGGGTATTGTGGCAATATCCTCCACATTACCCAGAATGCGCCCCATTTCACCCCAGTTCATAAGGCTCATGCCGCCTTTTGGTTTTTTTTGCCGGATAATCCAGTCTTCGCTAACCGAAACCACCAGATCTACCAAAGCTGCACCAATGCCAATTGCTCGTTTCATTCTAACCTCTCCTTTTGTTTTGTTGCCCAAACCATTGCAGATAATCACGTTCTTCCTGATTCAGGGATTGCAAACCGCTGTGATTTATCTTTTCCAAAATTTCATTTAGCCGTTCCTCTTTCACGCCGGAAGAACCCTTATAGAGTTCGCCTTCCAAAGGAGGATTTTGCTTGTATTGCTGCGCCTGTTCCCTGAAAAATTCCCTTGAAAACGTTTGCTGCTTTTTTGGCCTTGACCAAGCCTGCATAAACAGGTAGCCCGCAATAACTCCGCCCAGATGGGTATAATGCGCTACGCCGTCATTGTTATTTGCCATAAACAGATCTATGGCCACAAATATCCATATGGCGTATTTTATTTTCATGGGTATTATAAAGAACATCAGAATAATTCGTTCCGGGAACAAAAATGCGTAAGCCGTCATAACTCCAAATAGCGCACCCGAAGCTCCTACTATGGGGTTATGCCCCATGATTCCGAGCGTGTAAAAAAACAAGCTGAATACGCCGGCGAATATGGCGGATATTAAATAAAGAACGGTGAAATTCCTTTCGCCAAGGCTTTTGCAAACATCCGTTGCGAACATCCAGAACATGAGCATATTAAAAAGAATGTGCATAAAATTCAGATGCACAAATGCGTAGCTGAAAAAACGCCATAGCTCATGCGCCCGGCTTGGCATAAAGGCTCCATACCAAAGCACATAGCCTCCCTTAACCCAAGACAGCAGGTAAACTGCGATGTTTACCAGCAAAATCACCTGCATAGGGCGAGGCAAGAATCTGAATGGAGTGAGACCTAGCATTTAGGTAAACGTAGAAAATTCGGCGTTGACAATGGAGCTAAGGAGATTCGAACTCCTGACCCTCACGCTGCCAGCGTGATGCTCTACCAACTGAGCTATAACCCCTGAATCAGTCATGTAAATTTAGCAAATTTCTCCCTTATTGTCAAGGGTTGCCGCATATAATTTTTTATTTTTACCCCGTGCTTCTCTCCTCCATTCCCGGACTTGGCCCTAAAAGAGTAGCCGCATTAAAAGAATGCGGCATAGATACGCTATGGGATTTGCTCCGGAATTTGCCAAGGGATTGGCTTGACCAGCGGCGCATAACGGATATAAGGGAAGTTAAGGAGGACGAGCGGGTTGTTTTGATTGGGCACATAGTTCACACGGAGATGAAAGGCGGCAAGGGAGGCAGGCAGAGGTTAATAGCAAGGCTCCAAGACCGGAGCGGCAGCATTGATATTGTTTTTTTCAGCGCAACATCTTATTGGAAAAGCCGGTTGAAAAGCGGAACGCGCTGGGTTGTTGCCGGGAAGGCTGTGGTCTTTGGTTCCATGCAGATGGCGCACCCCGATATGCAACCCATAGAAGAAGACGAGGAGTTCAGCGGCAGCATAGTTCCCATTTACCCCATAACGGAACCGATGAGAAATGCCAAGATGGAAAACAAGTTTTTTGCGAAACTGATGAAGTCGCTTTTTGAAAAAAATTTGAAATTGGTTTTGCCGCCCGAAGAGCATGTTTGCCCCGCGGAATTGTTATCGTTTTTGGGAATGCTGCCCGTGATAGATAATCTTAAAAGGTTGCATTGCCCGCAAACTTGGGAAGAGATTTTCACGGCTAAAAAGGAAATGAAAATTTTGGAGATGTTGCCGTTTTGCTTGCGAATGGTCAGGCGGCGGCGTTTGCTTGCCAACTCCGGGGTTCCGAGAAAACTGGATTTGCAAAAGATGGATCTTGTAAAAAGCAGCCTGCCGTTTTCCCTTACTGCCGGGCAAGCTCAGGTTTTGGAGCAGATAAAAGACGGATTGAAAAGCGACACCCGGGTTCATGCGCTTTTGCAGGGTGATGTTGGCAGCGGAAAAACCGCTGTTGCAACGCTTGCGATGATTGGAGTTTGCGGGGCAGGGGAGCAGGCGGCTTGCATGGTTCCAACGGATATTTTGGCGAGGCAGCATTTTTTGAGCATGGAAAAAATCTTTGAGAGCGTGGGGCAAA
>JAISSJ010000126.1 GCA_031273195.1 Candidatus Fibrimonas sp. | reverse complement strand
CGAGATACTTTATCCCAAATTCCTAAAACCGTATCTAATCTTTTATTTACAATTCTATTTTCGTCATCGGATAAATCTGACATCACTGCTCCTTAAAATAGACGTCCAAAAGCGTATCTGCCATTTTAAGCGGCCCTTTTACTGTGGATTCTACAGAGCAATTCGCATGTCCTTTTGAACGCTCTGCCCAAACTTCATCGAAAGCCTTGCGATAGGCATCCCGATTTTCATTTTTATCTTCTTCGCCAGCCATTATATTCTCTCCTTTGCCAAAGTAAAGAATATAGTAAACTACATCTTTTGGAGTAACGCTATTCCGACTGGAACAACCCCAAAGCCAGCTCCCCGAACACACGCGCTCCTGCGCAGTTCGGGTTTGCAAGCACGCCGGGCAAGCCGTTTTCGCCGCCTTGCATCAGAGATGCTTCAATGGGAATTTGCCCCAAAAGCGGAATTCCCAGTTTTTGCGCTAAATTCTTTGCGCCTTCCTTGCCAAAGATAAAATGCTCCTTTTCGCAGTTATCGCAGATAAAACTGCTCATGTTCTCTATTAAACCTAGAACCGGCACATTTGTTTCCGTGAAAAGGTCTATGCCTTTTATGCAATCCGCAAGAGCTACGGCTTGCGGGGTGCAAACCATGATTGCTCCGCTCAGTTTGCAGCCTTGGATAACGGAAAGCTGAACATCGCCCGTGCCGGGGGGAAAGTCTATAAACAAAATATCCAGATTTCCCCAACGCACAAAGTTCAGCAAATTGTTCACAAGGGCAGCAGCGCGAGGCCCTCTCCAGGCGTTTGCTTTTTCTGCCGGGAACAACTGCGCAAGGGTGGCAACCTTAACCCCATGCGAAAAAGCGGGAATTATGTGCTGATTTTCGTCAATTTCCGGCTCACCGCTCAAACCGAACATTATTCCCATGCTCGGGCCGTATATATCGGCGTCCAAAACACCAACCGACTTGCCTTCCAAGGCAGCAGCCATGGCGAGGTTCGCCGTGACGGTCGATTTTCCAACTCCGCCCTTGCCGCTGGCAATAGCTATTATTCTTTTTATTCCATCTAAAGGCATTTTACTCCGCATAAAATAGAAAAACCGCCCGCCATTAGCCACAAAGCATGGCACGCTTTTTGCATATAATCCAAGTATGGCTAGAATCTCGTTTACAACTATGCATGATACTACGATGCGCTACCTACAGCGCAACGGAAGCGCGCTCAACAAGCAGTATGAGCAAATCTCCAGTAATCAGAAGATAAATCGGCCTTCCGATAACCCCATTGGTTTTACCAATGCCCTCAATTACGGGAATATTCTCAGTGCGCTTGGGCAGCAGAAAGTCAATATGGAAGACGGCGAAATTTACATGAATATGCTGGAAACAGCCCATAAAAGCATAACTAATGTTTTTGGCCGTTGCCGGGACCTGGCGGTTCAATCCGCAAATGATACCGAAAAACATCAAGATAGGTTGTTCACAAACGGGGAGATACGGGAGCTTTTGTATGAAATGGTTACCATTTCGCAAACCAAACATAAGGACGGTTATATATTCAGCGGCAAATGGATAAACCAACCGCCATATGAGATTAAACTTGCCCCAGCATTGTACAACCAACAAGACTTAAACGACGGGCTAAGCAATTTTTATAATGGCGAACCAATCACAATTCAGCTTTTTGACGGCGAATATCAAGACCCAAACTTATACCCAAACTCAACAGTATTTCCACCAACCGAACGCCATCCGCAAGTTCAACGTATTATACCGGGTTCTATCAGCGGTCTGGAAAGTTTACAAGAAAAATCCCACTTGAACGACCCTGAAAATGACGAAGCCGATTACGAAATAGATTATGTAAGCGGCAAACTCATACTTTTAAGCGATGCAGCAAAAGCAGCTTTTTACAGAGAAAACCCTCCAGGTACAGTTAATCTAATAGACCCTCCACCTAATATGTCTTTTGATTACATTTACCGCAATTCAATAGACATGAGCGGCGAGATTTACAGGGAAGTGAGTACCGGCATAACTATGAAGGTAAATACCAACCCCGATGACCTGTTCGGAAAAAAAGGGCAAAATGACACGGATTCTTTTAAAGAGATAATAAGCTTAATGCAGGGGCTTTGGTATAACGACCAGCCACAGATAAACAGAGGCATAGATAACCTGGATAAAGGCGAAGAAAGAAACCTGGCACAGCAGGCAATTGAAGGCGCAAGGCAAAACCGGCTTTCAACGATTTATGACCGCAATGACTATTTTACCATAGACAATACCGCAGCTAAAGGCGCATTGCAGGATATTGAACTAGAAAAAGCTGCCCCGCAGTTTGCTTTGGCAGAGGCTGTTTATAATGCAAGTTTGCAAATGGCCGCAACCATAATGCAAAGAACCTTGATGGACTATTTATAAAAGGAGGCTATTATGCCAAACACTCTGTTCAATGTCTCATCCATGAGGTTCCAAAGCAACCTCCGGCTGTACAATCAGACCTTAACCCGCGCAACGGAAAGGCTTGCCTCGGGAAGCCGCATAAACCATGCGAAAGACAACCCCGTCAAGAACTACGAGGCGCTCAACGCAGAGAGCGAAATAAGAGTCAGCGCAAAGGCAAAGCAAAATTCGTCTGATGGCGCGGCTTTTTTGCAAATTGCAGAGGGAACATGCGGCGAAGTGCAAAGCATTTTGCTACGCATCAAGGAACTTTCCGTTCAAAGCGCAAACGATACCTTATCAAGCACGGAGCGGCATTATTTGAACATAGAAGCTTCCAACCTTCTGAAGGAAATAGACCGCATTGCAGCCGGCACAACATTCAATACAAAACAGATTTTCGGCAACAAAGGGGATTCTTTTTCCGATGAGTCAAGGGATTTGAATGAGTGGAATCCGTTCTCAATAATGAGAGATGATAAGGACAAAAAAATCAGAGCCGGGGTTTTGCACATAGGCCCAAGTGCCAATCCGGGCAAATACCACGATGTAAACGAAGTTAAAGTTTCAATTCCGGAGATTTCCGCAAGAACTCTCGGCTTGGAGCCCCTCAGTTTAACTTACCAAAACGGTGCTACCAGAGCCATAGACAATTTGGACTCAGCAATAAATTCACTTGGCACCATCCGTTCTTATATGGGTTCTTTGGTGAACAGAATGGAAAGGCAAATTGAAGATTTAGAGGAAAAGAACATAACCCAAAACGACCATGTGACCAAAATCAAGGATGTGGATTTTGCAAAGGAGTCCACAGCCTTGCTCGGTGCGCAAATTCAACAGCAAGCCGCTATTTCAATGCTAACTCAAAGCAATTCCAGAATAAACAGAGTTCTGGAAGTATTGGGAGGAGGGTTATTGAGTTAGAAAAAATTTCTATTTTACGAGCCGGTATGGCTAATTTGAAAGAGTGGGCTGCTTCCATGCTTGCAAAAGCAGGAATTGGCATTAATGGAAATGACCCTTGGGATATTAAGGTCCATAACGATACCCTGTGGGAAAGGGTTGCTATCGAAGGTACTTTAGGCCTTGGCGAAGCGTACATGGACGGTTGGTGGGATTGCGATTCTTTAGACCAATTTTTTGACCGTGTTTTAAAGGCGAAATTGGCAAAGGAAATTAGAATGCGGGACTTGCCGCTTTTTGATTTGGTGAAAGCGAAAATTCTTAACCCGCAAACAAAATCCAAATCCATAGATGTGGCGGAGATTCATTATAATCTGGGCAATGATTTTTATGAAGCCATGCTTGATAAAAATATGCAATACACCTGTGCTTACTACGGAAGCGGCGCAAAAAATCTGGAAGAAGCGCAAGAGGCTAAACTTCACCTTGTGTGTAAAAAATTGCAGTTGAAACCGGACGAAAAAGTTTTGGAACTAGGTTGCGGGTGGGGCGGTTTTGCAAGGTTTGCCGCAAAAAATTACGGTGTGAACATTGAAGCCTATAATATATCTACGGAACAAATAGCTTATTGCAAGGAAAAAAGCAAGGGTTTGCCCATAAATTTCCACTTAAAGGATTACAGAGAAGCCAAGGGCAAATTTGACAAGGTTGTGAGCATTGGAATGTGCGAGCACGTTGGGCCAAAGAACTACCGCACTTTGTTTGAGTTGGCACATAAGTGTTTAAAGGAGCACGGGTTGTTTTTACTGCACTCAATAGGCAACTCAAAATCCGTTCACAGCAACGACCGCTGGCTTGCCAAATACATTTTTCCCGGTTCCGTTCTACCCTCCCCCGAACATCTGGGTAGCGCCATGGACGGTCTTTTTGTGCTTGAAGACTGGCATAATTTCGGTGTTGATTATGATACCACTCTTATGGCCTGGCTGGAGAATTTCCGGGCTTCTTGGCCAAACTTCAAGGAAAAATACGGGGATATATTTTATAGAATGTGGGAATATTACCTCATGTCTTGCGCAGGTATTTTTCGCAGCCGTTTTTGCCAGTTGTATCAGGTTGTTATGTCTAAATACGGAGTTATCGGAGGATGGAAAAGTGTTAGGTAAAGCATGAAATTTTTACTTTTACTACTGGCTACGGCTTCTTGTGCTGCCAACCCCTTTTTAGATTCGTTGATAGCTTATGTAGATTCTCATGCCCCAAACGCAAAACTTGGAATCTCGGTACGTTCCGTTAAAACGGATTCTATTGTTTACAACCTTAAAGGAAACGAGTGGTTTACGCCGGCTTCCACCATGAAACTTCTGGTGACGGCAGCCGCCTTGCAAAATATACCTCTGGATTACGCCCCCAAAACCTTGGTTCATTTGGAAGGAATTAAAAAAGGCAAGGTGTTTTCCGGTTTGCTCAGGTTAGAAGGCAGGGGCGACCCGAACATATCTGGAAGATATTATCCCGATCCTCTTTCTGCCCTTGAAGGTTTTGCGGATTCCATCAAAAGCATGGGCATAGACACCTTGCGCGGAATTTTGGAATTAGACACCTCTTTTTTCAGAGGTCCCAGGAAACCCAAGGAATGGCGCAAAAAGTTTTTTGATTCCTGGTATGGAGCAGAAGTTTCACCTCTCTCTTTTAACGACAACTGTGTGCTTTTTGAAATAAGGCCGGGGGCAAAAGACGGGGATTCTGCGCAAATAACCATTGTTCCGGATGTCGGTTATATCAAAGTCAAAAACAATATAAAAACCAAAAATAAAGGCAAATATAAATACGCTATGGACCCTGTAAAGCCCGAAGTCACTTTTAGCGGAATAATAGGGGAAAAAGTATCTCTTTCCACGGTGCTGCTGCCGGTTCGCAATCCTGCGGCTTATTTAAAAGCGGCTTTTCTGAAAAGTTTGGAAAATGCCGGCATTGTTTATATAGAAGACAAGGAGGTATATATAGGCAAAGCCATAAGCATCATTGTTTTAACCGGCCCTCCCTTGAGAAGCATAATGGACGAAATAAACCAGAGGAGCCAAAATCTTCACGCAGAAATGCTGCTCCGCATATTAGGGCAGCACAAAAGGCGGGATGGGAGTGCGGAAAGCGGAATTTTAACTGAAAAGCTATTCCTGCAAAATGCCGGGCTTCCGGTTGAAGATTTTAAGATTGCAGACGGCAGCGGACTTTCGCCGCAAAACTCATTAAAACCCAATTCCCTGACTAAACTTTTAACCTACATGAAAAAACAGGAAAAAGGCGATATCTATCTATCTTCGCTTGCAATACCGGGAATTACCGGCTCAGGCAAAAGGCTGGCGAGTGCGGAGTTTAAAGAGAGAATCAGGTTCAAAACAGGTTTCATAGAGGGAGTTCACGGGCTTGCCGGTTACATAATAGCGGACAACGATACGCTTGCTTTTGCCCTTTACTTAAACGAATCGCAAGGAGTAAGCGAGCACCTGGCTCGCGATATTTTAGACACCTTGGCGGCGCGCATAGCAAAGCAGCATAACGGCGAAGCGGCGCAACTGGAGGCGGGAAAAATTTTATGGCAAAAGGGCAATGATATAAAAGATATAAATGAACGCATAAATTTCTTTTCAAGCGAGCTAAAAAACAAGCCGTATTTTCTGGGGCCAACGGGCGAAGGCGGTTCTATTTATCCGAGCTACAAACAAAGGGTGAATTTTGCCGAAATGGATTGCCTTACCTATATGGAACACGCACTAGCTCTTGCTTATTCAAAAAACTACAATGATTTTTTCAACATATTGCAGGGCATTCGCTACAAAAACGGAGTTATAGATTATAATGCACGCAATCATTTTTTAATAGCGGATTGGACGGCAAACAACAAATTCAATTTTGTCACCGAATACACGGATTTTGAAATTTTTGAAAAGGAGATAGACAAAAAGAAATTCTTTAAGAATTCCGGTATAGCAAATCCGAAAATAAGCGTTCAATTTTTGCCAAAGGAAAAAGCCATTGCCTATGCGGACACGGCAAAGTTTGCAGGAGACACGATTTTTGGAGTTGCGATTTTGAGCGATTTGCCGGGGCTGGACGCCGCACACACTGGTTTTGCGGTAAACGGCAAAAAAGGCTTGATGTTTCGCCACGCCTCGCAATTAAGGGGAAGGGTTATAGAACAGCCGTTATCCGAATTTCTAAAGACAACGAAAATCAAAACGCCGGGCATAGCTTTTTTTAGGTTTAACTATTGAGATGATTAACAATGAGCTTGAAAATATCTTCGGGTGAGTTAGCAGCGTTGAGTAAAATGCAATTCCCGGAATTTTCCCTTGCTATTGTTCTATAGCCGTGGGCAACTCTTTCAAAAAATTCGTTTTCCTCTTGTTCAATGCGGTCTGCTTTGCTTCTGTTTTTGTCCTTTTGCTGCCTTTCTCTGCTCAAGGAAATTTCAATATCCAAAATAAATGTTTTGTTCGGAAAAAAATCTCCGCAAGTTATGTTGAGCAAATTTTTTATCATGTCTATGTTCAGTCCTCTGCCGTAGCCTTGGTATGCAAGGGTGCTATACGCAAACCGATCTGCCAGAACAGCGACCCCTTTTTTGAGTGCCGGTTTTACAACCTCGTGGAGCAACTGCGAGCGGGCGGCGTTGTATAAAAGCAGTTCGGTTATATCGCTCATTTTGCCTTTATGCTCAGGGTCTAATAAAATTTTCCGCACCGCCTCGGAAATTTCCGTTCCCCCCGGCTCTCTTATTTTTAAAACCTCCAAACCTTTGCTTTTAAACAAATTTTCCAATGCAACAATTTGCGTGCTTTTTCCGGAGCCGTCTATGCCTTCCAAGCAGATGAAGTTTTTGAACACAGATGGCATATTTAACACCCAAAAAGCGTTATTTTCTTGCCTTCAATATGTTCTTCCCTGACAAATATCCTCTCGTCCCAGCTTTTACCCTGGTTTTTATCAAAGATAATAATAGAACCCTCGCCTACGCCGCACTTGCCCATATACTCCAAAAGCTGAACATAGCCCTTTTTTATATAATCCTCGCCACGGTCTATCTTCAACTCTATGGGATATTTATTATCCTCATAAACTATGCACAAATCCACCCTCTTATTGCCCAAAGCAAACTCCCTCTGAATCAA
>JAISSJ010000105.1 GCA_031273195.1 Candidatus Fibrimonas sp. | reverse complement strand
TCCTTGACTGTATTTGCAAATTCAATCTTTCCAAATCCCCTTTTCTGTCTTGGCTGGAAAAACTTTTATCCGTAATTTCGGCAAAACCTTCCAGGCTTTTCTGAAACTCCTGCAATTCGTTAACCGGCAACCTGAGCGAGAGCGAAAAATTATTGTAATTTGTGAAATAACCGCCCTTGGATTCCGCCGTCTGTATTATTTTTTGAAAAACGCTATCCACATTTGCTGTTCTTACAGAAAAAGAAATCTGCTGTTCCACCGCAGAAGAATCGGCGGCAAAAGCAAACGCCTGAAACAGAATTATAAAACTGCCAACCACTAGACCCACTCTCATTTTGCCCCCCTCAAAACTTCCATTACCGCTTCGGAATTTTTTTGCTCCGTTGCTGTGTTCGGAAATTTTGCCACTGCTATTTTCAAGGTTTTTTTATCGGATTTCTTCAGGATTGCTATGTAAAAAACTTCCGGTTCCGTGTCGGAACTTTGCAAACGGACTAAGGAAAAATTTTCCTCGGTTTTTAATTCCGTGCTGTAGTTGGATTTGAAAAATTCAAGCATTGTGTTTGCCCAAAAATCAGGTGTTCCTTGAGGGTTGTTCTTTCTTTCAAAAGCCGAGAATTCCGCATTCAAGGCAGAAGCTGCGCTCCATTTTCTTCCGGAATCTTCCGTTTCTATAAAATCCTTTGGAATGCTCAGTTTTAGCGGTTTTTCATGCGATGAGTATCCATGCATTTCAGGTAATCCGGCTAACCATTGAAAAGCTCTTATATTTATGCGATAAGGAACAGCTTGCACGGGTATATTTCTCGCCCAAAGGTTTATGGTGGAGAATGCGGCTTTGCGCAGAAGCTCCTTTTCCGTCAGTTTTCTCTGCTCAATTTGCTCGCTCACCCTTTGAATTTCTTTCAGGAGGGCTAATTTTTCCGGCTCGGTTTTAGCCGCAGCCAAAAGCTCCTGCAACCTTGCGAGGGTGGTTTCCGCAATGCGCAAGCGAGCGGCGTTATCGGAGTAGGCATCGGTTATGTCGTCTGCATAAATGCTTTTGCCTGTAATTTTGCCAAGCGTCAGGATGTAGTTGAAAAAGTCCCTGAACTCCGCCACGGGAATTTGCAGGGAAACAAAACCGTTCCTGCGATTGCTAACCGAACCGCCCTTAGCAACCGCTCTTTGTATAACCGTATCTATAACCGCTTCAGGTTCGGAGCTTTCGAGGTGAATATCGCCGGTATAATTTACCATTCGTCCTTGAGAACTCGGAGCCGAGCCAGCCGCCTCCATAGGGGCAGCAGCGTCCATAGCCATAGCCGAAGTTTTTAAATGACCATACGCTTTAATGCCAACGCCGCCGCTTGAACCGCCTGTCAACGGGCCTAGTTCATTCTCCAAATATTGCTTTTCGGCATCATCAGAGGCATACTCATACAGATAGTTATGCCTAGGGGCGGCACACGCCAAAAGCAAAAAGACGCTTGCTAGTATAAAAAGGTATCGCACAAGGATAATATAGAAATTTTCTACCTTCCTTTAATGCCTTTTTTCACATTGCTGTCCAAGTTCTTCTCTCCCAAATATGCAGAAGAGGCGGCAGGTTTTATTGACGGCAACCCGGAGCATATCCTGGTAAATGACAAAAACTCATTCAAAAAAATGCTATCCGTTTTATCTAAGGCAAATTCCTGCGTTATGGATACCGAGGCGGATTCCATGCACCACTATCAGGAAAAGTTGAGCCTTATTCAAATAAGCGTTGGGAAATACCACTGGCTTTTAGACCCTCTCTGCGGGCTTAATATAAAACCACTCTGGAAATGCAAAGCTCTAAAGCGAATAACCTTCCACGCCTGCGACTATGATTTGCGTTTACTCGCAAGGTTCCATGAATTTCACCCGGAAAGCATCTACGATACCTCCATCGCCGCAAAACTCCTTGGCGAAAGGCAAACAGGTTTGGCTGCGTTGGTTGGGAAATATTTTGGGATAAAACTGGATAAGGAAAACCAAAGGGCGGATTGGACAAAAAGGCCGCTTTCTCCGGAAATGTGCCAATATGCCGTGCTGGATACTATCTATTTGGATGCCATAAAAGAGATTCAATGCAAAAGATTAGAAGAACTGGGGCGCATGGAATGGCTGCAGGAATCCTGTGAAAATTTGCTGAAAAGATCCAAAAGCAACCAAAGCGAGCTTTCGGAAGACAAGCCAAAGGATGGTTGGAGGTTAAAAGGCTCAAATATTTTTAAGCCCTTGGAGTTGCAGCTTCTAAGGGCCATTTGGCAATGGCGCGACCATGAAGCGAAAAAAAGAGACTGTGCCCCTTACAGGGTTTTAGGCCCGCATTATATACTTGCCTTCGTTAAAGCTGCGGCTAAAATCAAGGGAAAAATTAATGAGCATGATTTGCCGAGATTGCCAAGAAATTTAAAAGGCAAGCTGCTACAGTCTTTTTTAAAGGAACTGAATGCGGCGGCTTCCGCTCCTGCAAGCGAATTCCCGGCCCCCCTCCTCCGCAAGGCCTCCCCCCGCACCGCCATAAACGAAGACCTGCGGGAAAAATTGCGTGAACTCAGGAATAAAAAAGCCGACGAATTAAAAATAGACTCTGGGCTTTTGGCAACGCAAAACCAGTTAAATGCACTTGCAGACGGCCTGAACGGTACTTGGGAAGAAAAATTTGAAGCCGCCGAATTTATGAACTGGCAGCGCGAGATTTGGAGGTCTTTGGTTCCCAATGCGGTTTTGCCTAAAACGGCAAATGAGCTTAGAGCCTGGGCAAAGGAAAGGCTTTTGGCCATGAGCATGGAGAACAAAGCAAGGGAAAACGAAAAGCTGATTTTGGAACTTTCTGCTCACTCCGCTTTGGAAAACGGTTGCATAGCCGCATTTTACCCAACCGAACTTGAGCCGCAAATTATCCCCTTTCTGAAAAAACTGGCCGGTGAAGGCAGGTTGCTTTTGCCGAGAGTGCAAGACCAGCAGCAAATGGAATTTGTTCAAGTGCAAAATCTTGAAGAAGACCTTGAACCCGGAACATTTGGGATAATGGAGCCAAAAGCGGATTTACCCGCATTTGAAGGAACCCCCGCAGCCTTCCTTGTTCCCGGCGTAGTTTTTGGAAAAGACGGTGGCCGTGTGGGACGTGGCGCAGGTTACTACGACCGATTTTTGGCCGCATTCAAAGGCATCTCTAAACTCGGAATAGCTTACTGCGCACAAATCAGAAACTCGCTGCCGCAAGGCGCAACGGACGTGAGGATGAATGAGGTGATTTGGGCAAGGAGTTGAGAATTTCTATCTTTTTTCCATGCATATCCGCTTATTCCCACTGTTTTTGCTCTTCATTTTAAGTCTGGTTTTGAACTCATGTCTTTTATCCGAAAATAAGCAAGTCCAGCAACAGACACAAGCCCAAGTACCAGAATCTGCCAATCAAGCACCCGATTCTGTCGCTTTGGACACGATTTTGCCGCAGGCCAAACTTCCCGCCCTTAAAATAGGCGGGAAAGATAATGCCGATGTTTATTTGCAATCGCTTGACATTCAAGTGGAAGTGACGGGAAACATCGCTTCCACTCGCTACACAATGGTTTTCAAGAACAAAAC
>JAISSJ010000165.1 GCA_031273195.1 Candidatus Fibrimonas sp. | reverse complement strand
TGCGTTGCGTCCAGGACTAAGGCGTAGCCCACCGCTAGCCGTAGGCAAGCGGTGTTACCGTAGGCTGTGAGCGTATATCTATGGCCTAGCGCTGGGGCGTAGCGGGGGCGTTTTTTTTTTGGGAAAGCTAATTGCTAATGCTTAGCTTTTTCTTAGCTTCCGCCAAAGACATGCCTTTCTCTAAAAGCGCAAAAACCTTTTCCATACCGATAGCAACGCCTTGTTTCAAAATTCGTCTCTCGGCTTTGGCAATGCCTTTTGCGATGCCTTTCTTAACGCCTTTCTTAACGCCTTTCTCAACGGCTTTCTCAACAGCCTCGTCTATAGCTCTGATCTCGGCCATGCCTGAATCAACCACTTGCTGTAAAGTCATATCTACCTCCGTGAACTCTGGGTACTGCCCATAAAGTTCCAAATTCATACTCAGCAACTGATGCAAAAGCATCGCTACGTCTTCTGAGGTAATATAGTTAAAATTTTTCCGTTGCCAAATTCACGTTTTCCGGAAATGCCATAAAGCACAGTGTTTCAAACACCATAACAAGAGCTTCCGATGTATAGTTTCGTTCCCTCAGCAGGTAAATAAACCTCTTGAACCAATCCGAAAATTCAGGCTTTGAAACAAGCACAGTCATAGCCTCGTAGTCATAATTGTTTTCACCGAAATTCGCGCAAACACAAATTCCGTAGTATATTGAAAGAAGCTCGTTGCAATCGGAGTTTTCTATGTCTTGCTGCCTCCCGTCTATTGGAACAACTGGGCGGAATTTTGTTATCGCATTAGCCATAAGACCGGCTATTTTCGGAGCTTGCACTCTATCCGGTATTCCGTATCTCGCTTTCAGAACTTCTATGTCCTGGGCATAGTAGCGAATGACTTTTGTTGCTATAGAATGATTTAGAATGAAAATGTTTTTGTCTATCCTGCCTGCAAATGCCAATTTAGCCCATGCTCTGACGAGCGTTCTCATTCTATTTTCCAGTATCTTGTCCTTTTCAATTTGCATACGCCCTTTCTACCGCTTTTGAAAACGGCCCGATTAGAGCATCAGCGGCGGCGTCGAATTCCTCAGTGGAAATTTCTCTTGCATGATTGGGATATTTTGATGCTTCAGAAAACTTGTCAATGCGGCTTTCCATATAAGCTACCGCAGCGGCTATCTCGTTTTCTTCAAAATCTTTTTGGGCATTTGTCATCTTTTCCTATCTCCTTAGGCTCATAGCTATTTTAAATATAGAAAAATAAATCCGCTAATTGCAAAATATAAAAAGGCAGCAGCAAAGCCATACCCTCAAGCTCGGTTTTCTATATTCAATATTAGAGGGCTTTATGGAAAGCGTAGCAAGTTTGGTTTTTAGCGCAGAAAATATACGAATGCTGGTGCTGCTGGTATTCGGTTTTTGTGGCTACGTGCTGATGAAAACATCTCTTGAAAAGAAAATAGACAGCGTAGAAACGTCCCTGAATAAGAGGATAGACGGCGTAGAAACTTCCCTGAACAAAAGGATAGACGGCTTAGAAAAGAGCATGTACGGCTTAGAATCTTCCTTGCTGAAAGCGATAGATGAGAAGATTTCTAACTTTCATGCACAGTTAAAAGCAAACGATTTCAAGCACCTTAATGATACCATTGAGGCTCTTACTTTCACTTTGGAAAAGAACGGGTATCTTAAAAGAGAAGACAAAGAATACATTGACGGCAGGCTGGATAAATAAAGGTTTTAATAATTAGTAAAATTTACTATATTCCAAATATGATTACAGGCGTAGATATAGGTAATTTGAAAAAAACTTTGGCTAAGAACCCAAAATCACTGCTTTTTGCGCAGTATGCGGAAGTGCTTAGGCAGGCAAGCGTGGACAATAAGCAAAAATTGGATGAAGCATTGCTTGTCGTAAACAAAGGAATGGAATTCAATCCCGACTTTTTGCCGGGAAAACTCGCTAGAGGGCGCATACTTCTTGAAAAAGGAGATTTGCCCGGAGCAAGGATTGATTTTGAAACGGTGGCAAAACGAGACCCATTCTGCTTTTCTGCGCTAAAACTGCTTTTGGAAACGGCGGAAAAGCAAGGGCAGCCGTTGCAAACGGAGATTTACGCAAATATTTTGAATACCTTTGAGTTAAGAGCAGAAGCTAAAGGTTCTGCGGCAGGAACCGAAAAAGTTGCCGATTTGGTGCCTTTTACCAGAACCCCGAAAGCCAAACCTTCCGCTGCCGGAACAGCATCGCTTTCCGCTGCGTTGGACAATCTTTTAGAAGAAGATGAAAAAGAAGAAACCGAAATGGAAACTCTTATATTTAAAACAGTTGATAATATAATCGTTTCCAATACGCCACCACCGCAGCCACAACCGCAGCCGCAACCGCAGCCACCGCCGCAACCACCGCCGTTGCCGTTGCCGGAAGCAACTTCCATTTTTGATAAAGAACCTGTAGCGGCGGCTCCTCAGCCGCCAAAGGCGCCGAACGTAGATGACCTGGTAAAAGAGCAACTGGCCGACAAACCGGTAGGCAATATTCCCGATTTGACCGGGGATATAAATTCTTTGCTTGCAACTTCCGCCTCCTCTGCTCCCTCTGCCCCTCCCGAACCAAAGGCACCGAACGTAGATGACCTGGTAAAAGAGCAACTGGCCGACAAACCAGTAGGCAATATTCCCGATTTGACCGGGGATATAGATTCTTTGCTCGCAACTTCCGCCTCCTCAGCCCCCTCTGCTCCCGAACCAAAGGCCCCGGACATAGATGACTTGGTAAAAGAGCAACTGGCCGACAAACCTGTAGGCAATATTCCCGATTTGACCGGGGATATAGATTCTTTGCTTGCAACTTCCGCCTCCTCTGCTCCCTCTGCCCCTCCCGAACCAAAGGCACCGGACATAGATGACTTGGTAAAAGAGCAATTGGCCGACAAACCTGTAGGCAATATTCCCGATTTGACCGGGGCCATAGATTCCCTGCTTTCAACTTCTGCTCCTTCTGCTTCCCCTGCTCCCGAACCAAAGGCGCCGGACATAGACCACATAGTAAAAGAGCAGTTGTCTGACCGTGTGCATAATCTTCCCGATTTAACCGGGGCTATAGATTCCCTGCTTGCAACCTCTGCTCCTTCCGCCTCCTCTGCCCCTCCCGAGCCAAAGGCACCGAACGTAGATGACCTGGTAAAAGAGCAATTGGCCGACAAACCTGTAGGCAATATTCCCGATTTAACCGGGGCTATAGATTCTTTGCTCGCCACCGCACCCAAACCGGAACCCGAACCCGAGCTTAGACCCTATGTACCCAAAAAAGCCGCCCCGCCCAAAATAGATGACATAGTAAAAGAGCAGTTGTCTGACCGTGTGGATAATCTTCCCGATTTAACCGGGGCTATGGATTCTTTGCTCGCTAACGCTGATATTTTAACCCAAAAGCCAACGCAAACTCTTGCCCAGCTTTACATGGACCAAGGTTTACCGCAGAAAGCTGCTGCGGTGTATAAGGAGTTGCTGGCTCAGGAACCTGGTAATGAAGAACTGAAAAAAAAGTTAGCATTAGCCGAGAATGCAACGTAAATTTTAAGGAGAAAAAATGGCCGAAGCTCAATCAGCAGGACAAACCGTACGCATAGAACAGTTACTGAAAGCAATGGTAGAAAACGGAGCATCCGATTTGCACATTCGCATAGGGATTCCCCCGACTTTTCGCATTCACGGCGAACTGAAAAAACCCTACAACATAAAAGTGACCTATCAATTGATGGACAGCTTTTTAGGCGACATAATGAACCAGGCCCAAAAGGAATATTTTGAAAACACAAAGGAGTGCGATTTTGCCTTGAGCGCAAGGGAACTGGGGCGTTTTCGCGTTAATGTGTTTCGCCAAAGGGGAACCCCGGCCATAGTGTTCAGGCATATAAATTCAAAAATTCCGAACTTTGCCAGTTTGAACCTGCCCGAAGTTGTTTTGGAACTTGCCCTTAAAAAACGCGGCTTGGTTTTGGTCACGGGCACAACTGGCTCTGGCAAATCCACCTGCTTGGCCGCCATGATAGACCACGTAAACGAGAGCGTGTCAACCCACATTTTAACGGTAGAAGACCCGGTGGAATATTTGCACAGGGATAAAAAATCCATAATTTCCCAGCGCGAAATAGGAACGGATTCATACAATTACGCAAACGCCCTCAGGGCGGCACTCCGCCAAGACCCGGACGTTATGCTCATAGGCGAAATTCGCGATTTGGAAACGATGCAAATAGCCCTTACCGCCGCAGATACCGGCCATATGGTTTTTGCCACAATCCACACAACAAATGCAACGGAAACAATTCATCGCATACTTTCAATGTATCCCCCTCACCAGCACGATGAAATTCGCCTTCTTTTGTCATCTTGCCTTGAGGGCATTATATCTTTGCGCTTGCTGCCCAGGAACGACCAGGCCGGACGAATTCCCGCTGCGGAGATTTTGGTGAATACCGCAGCCATAAGGGAATACATAATAGATAAAAACAAAAGCGAATTTATAGAAACGGCTATTGCAGAGGGAAATATGCAATATAGAAGCCAAACCTTTGACCAGGCCCTGCTGGCTCTTTATAACGGAGGCAGCATTTCCAAGCAAACAGCACTGGAAGCCGCCACGAACCCCGAAGATTTTGAGCTTAAACTCCGTGGCATAACAGGAACTTCCGATAGGAGCTGGGGGCAATTATAGTGCCCAAGTTCACCGTAGGCCAAAGATGGATAAGCGAAGCGGAACCGGAACTCGGCGTTGGGCAAGTTATTGAACAGGATTTTAGAACGATAACCATGCTTTTTTCCGCTTCCGGCGAACAGAGAATTTACAATTCAAAAAGCGAGCTGCCGTTAATTCGCTATATTTTGAAACCCGGCAGCAAAGCGGTTTCTATTAAGGGCGCATCTCTTTTTGTTGAAGAAATCGCAGAGGAAAACGGCCTTTTGCATTATAAAAGCAAAAACAAGAGCATTTCGGAAGCCCTGCTGAATTTAAAGCAGCAAAGCGAAGATAATTCTGCCGTTATATTGAATAAATTGTTTGAAAAAGTTTTTTCCAGCAATTTTGATTTTTGCTTGCGTGAATGTGCCGCTAAACTGCGCGGAACATGGAAATCGTCCATTGCAAGGGGAATGCTTGGCCCAAGGCTAAGGCTATTGCCGCACCAGCTTTATCTGTGCTTTAGGGCATTGAGAGGCGTATCCCTGCCGAGGTTGATGCTCTCAGACGAAGTAGGGCTTGGCAAAACCATAGAGAGTGGTTTGATTTGGAATGCCTTGCAAACGGAGGGCAGAATAAAGAGAACCCTGCTGATAGTTCCCGAGCAGTTGAAAAATCAATGGCTCATTGAATTTGGCAAAAGATTCAATCACTGGTTTACAGGCATAGACGAGAATTATATAATTGAGCATAGAAAACATGCCATAGAACCGCAAAACGTGTTTTCCCTTCACGACAGCGTTATATGCTCACTGGAGTTTTTGCTGGCAAATCGCTATATGGCGGCAGCGGCTTTGGAAGTTCATTGGGATTTGCTCATCATAGACGAAGCGCACCGGCTGGTAAAAACATCTCGGGGCGCAAATTCGGAGTATTGTCTTGCAGAAGAATTTTCGCAAAAAATAGAGGGCTTGCTTTTGCTTTCCGGAACCCCAATACAACTTGCCCCCGAAGCTTATTTTTACAGATTGAGGCTCTTGGACAATGCCCGTTTTCAAAACTGGGAAGAATTTGAGAAGAATCAGGACAACTATAAAAAAGTAGCAAAGGATTTGTCTAAAATCCCGCTTGACTCGGACGAGGAACTCTCCTGGGAGGCCTTGCAAAAGAGCATTCCAAAGAATTCGCCCATTCGCTCTTGGTTGCCCATAAAGGCGGATTTGTCCTTAACCGCCGAAGAATGGATGAGGCGTGTTATAGATGCTTTGGGCACAGGCTCTTCCGTGTTTAGGAATACCAGAAAAAGCGTCAAGGGATTTCCCAGGAGAATTTTAAAGACTTATCCGCTTAGGGAATGGGGAGTGGGGAGTGGGGAGTGGCTCTGCTCATTTATCCGTGAACATAAAAAGGATAAAATTCTTCTTATATGTTCTTCTTCGGGAGCAGTGGCGGACTTACTCGCTTTTTTGAACAAAAAATTCGGCGAGAATATTGCGGCTGCGTTTATGGAAGAGGAAAGTTCTTTGGAACGTGACAAGGCGGCGGCGGCCTGGATGCAGCCGGAGGGGCCAAATGTTTTGCTGTCTTCTGAAATTGGCTCCGAGGGGCGGAATTTCCAGAGCGCGCAGCATTTGGTGCTTTTTGATTTGCCGGAAGATTCCTCTTTGCTTGAACAGCGCATAGGGCGATTGGACCGCATTGGGCAAGGGGAAGAAATTTACATTCATGTTCCTTATGCGAAAAAAAGCAGAGGGGAAATGCTCTTTCTCTGGTACCATGAGGCTCTTGGTATTTTTGAACATTCGTTGATGGGCGGCGGAGAGATGTATGCAAAATTTGAGAACGAGCTAAAGAGCTATCTGGAAAATCCGGCAAAAAAATACGGCAAGTTTGTGAAGGAATTTTTGCCCCTTGGCAAAAAGGAAATGCTTTTGCTCAACGAAAAGGCGGAGGAAGGCAGAGACCGCTTGCTTGAATTCAATTCGCAGAACAAAAAAATATCCGGGGAATTGCTCGCAGAGGCAAAAAAAATGGATTCAAACAAGGAGCTTTTGCCCTTTGCCTTTGATATGCTTGAAAGGCTGGATATAGATGTTCAAAAAGGCATTTATCCCGGCAGTTTTGTTCTTAAAGGCGAGCCGGAGCAGCCCGAACACGCAACTCTTTTGGGTGTGGAAAACACACGTTCCCTGGAAAACGGCGAAGTATCGGAATCGGACGGCTGCTCCATCACCGTTGTGACCGGCAGGGAAACTGCTTTGAATTACGAAAACGTGAACTTTTTCCACTGGGAACATCCTGTTATGCAAAGGCTTTTTGACAAGGCCTTGAGCGATGATTTTGGAAATACGGCATGTGTTGTTTGCGATTTGATTCCAGCCGGAAAAATTTTTGCTCAATATAATTTTGTTCTGGAGTTTTCCGTAAATGCGAACTGGGGAATAAGCAATTTGCTCGGCGAGAAATTTTTGAGCGTAATCATAGACGGCAAAGGAAATTTGCAAAACGATTTGGCAAAGATTCTAAGCACTGCGTCCTTAAAGAATTCCAAGGCTGCGGATATTCCATATTCCGACTTGGAATATTTTACAACGGTAGGGTTTGAAGCTGCAAAAAAATCGCTGGAAAATACGGCGAAAAAAACAGCGGAAAAAACGGAAAGGCTGGTAATTTCAATTTTGGAAAGCCAGTTGCACCGCATGGAGGAAACCTATATGCTTCTGCGTGACTTTGAGCTGGGCAAATTGCTGGCTCAAAAGAGAAAAGACATAATTGCCTGTAAAAAAAGCCTTGGAAATCCTAAGTTGAGGCTGAACGGAGTAAGGGTTATATGCACAGCCTAGACATCCGGTTTTTCCATTTTTGGCGCAGGCATTCGTTTTCTGCGAGAACAGACAGGTTTTTGAAATTTTACACTCGCCTTGGCGATGGCTATGTATGGGCTTTGGTTGTAGTCTTTTTAATTTTTTTTTATGGGAAAGCCGCTTTGCTCTCGGCTGTAGAGCATGTTATCCCCGTGATTCTGGTTAGCCTTGCCCTTTACTGGCTAGTAAAACTTTCCGTTCGCCGCAAGCGTCCTTTTGAGTTGCTGCAAAGCGTTAATGCCGAGGTTCCGCCTTTGGATAAGTACAGTTTTCCGAGCGGCCATACGATGAACAACCTGGCCGTGGGCTTTACGGTTTTCGCAGATGCCCCCGGTATAGGCTGGATTATGATATTTATGCCGCTTACCTGGGGGCTTTTAAGGGTCTATTACGGTGTGCACTGGCTTTCCGATGTTATAGGGGGAGCTTGCTTTGCTTTTTTAAGTTTTTGGCTGGGACGAATTATTTTTTCCCTATTGTCGCAATAAAAATGTATATTTATGTATGATTCTTAGGAATTTTTATGAATGAGCTGGAATTGGAATTGGGCTATAGGAAGCGCGCAAACCGTGCGGTTTTGCTTTGCATGGTGATTTTCTGTATATCCAGAATCATAGCGGAAGTGCTGGCTGAGGGTAGCCAGTTTCAGGATGTAGTCAAAATAATGGCAGGTGCCTGTATTGCCATGCTTGGGGTATTGCTTCTGCAAAAAGCCAATTTGAAAAGCGCGCCGTTTATCATTCCTTTTTTAATGTATATCGTCTATTTAATATCATCTTATGCCATAGACTCTTATAAATATTTTTACAGTGTTTACTTAATCGCCTTGATTATCGGAGCTACATATTTCAGTATTAAGAATTATTTGATTTTTATTTCTGTGACACAGGCTATGAATTTGCTTTTAAGCATTTTTATACTGGACGGCCATCCATCTATAAACGGCAGTGTTTGGATGCATTTTGCCCTGATACTCATAGGGAGCTTGATGCTCTTTGTTGTTTTGTATTATGCGGTTAACAAATCAAATGAAATCGACAGGGCTTTTGCTTCGTTTGGCGCATTGATGAAGGTGACCCCCAATGTGCTTATTTTGATAGACGAAGACAACAAGATAAAATACCTGAGCAAATCGGTTTGCAGGGTTTTGGACGTAAAGGAGACGGGTGATTTTATAGGCAGGGATTTTTTGAAGCTGTTCAACGAAGAATCGGTTCAAGAATTGCTTAAAGACATCGCAAAGAAACGTTCTTTTTACGAAAATTATCAAAAGATAACCATAAACGGGCAGGTTAAGACATTTGATCTGTTCGCAGACAAATTGTCTGACGAAATAAAAGACGGCATGTTCTTTATGCTTAACGACGTTTCGGAAATCATCAGGTTAAAAGAGATGGCAGAGCAGGATTCCCTTATGGATAGCCTAATACAGATTCCCAATCGCAGGGCTTTTGACAGGCAAATTTCGCAAGAGTGGAACTATGCTTTAAGGGATAAGGTTAATTTGAGCTTTTTAATGATTGATATTGATTATTTCAAGAATTACAACGATACTTACGGACACAGGCAGGGAGATGAACTCCTTAAAGTAGCAGGAAAAACTTTTAAGAGCAGTTTAAAGAGAAGCACGGATTTTATCGCGAGGATTGGGGGTGAGGAATTCGGAGTCTTGCTGCATGCAACAAATTCCTATCAGGCAAATGTCACTGCCGAGAGAATACGCAAGGCCATTGAAAACGAGATTATTTTAACGGCAAACGGCGAGAAAACCCGGTTTACGGTTAGCGTAGGAGTTGCGTCCGTTATTCCAAGTATGGGTATGGAATCCAGCTATCTAATTGAAGAAGCGGATAAAGCTTTATACAACGCAAAACAAAACGGAAGAAACAGGGTTTGGGTTACGGATTTGGCATAAAAAACTGGCTGTTTTTTGCAATATCCTTGGCGGCAGCGGCTCCGCCTTATCAACCGCTTGGCAGGGTCGCTTACTTGACATCTTCCTTTGGAGAAAGCAGAGGAACTCGCTACCATGCGGGCATAGATTTTTCAACGAATATGGAAGAGGGCTGGCCTGTGATTGCGCCTAGCGATGGGGTAGTGGAGTTTGCGGCAAGGGGAGCTTTTGGTTACGGACGCTACATAAAATTCAAGGCAAAAGACGAGCATATCTGGGTGTTTGCGCATTTAGCGGAATTCCACCAGAAAATAGATGATTTAATTCGCAAGGAGATGCTGAAAAAGGAAAAGGCAAATGTGCAGCTTTCGCTCAAAATTCGCTTTAAAAAAGGCGACACTCTGGCATATAGCGGAAGCACGGGGATTGGCAACCCGCATTTGCATATTGAGCGAAGAACGCCAAACGCAAAAACCGCGCTCAATCCCTGCCAAAAAATGGAATGCCCGGACACAATAGCTCCGTATATTTTGGATGTAGCCCCTTTTGATTCGGGATTTGCCGTTAAAATAGTTGATTACAGCCGCGAGCCTTTGGAAAATCCCATGTCTATATATTCGCTGGATATATATCAGGGCAAAAAATTGCTCTTCGGCAAAAAATACGATTCGCTCTCCTTTGCCCCTCAAGAAATGGCAAAGATAAAAGACGATATAGCAAGAGTTGAAGATGACGGAAGCGTTGGCGATTGGCATTTTATAAAAGTAAAAACAAAGGCAAATTCAAAGGTGCTTGTGATAGCCAAGGATTTTGCAAATAATGTTTCAAAAACGGAACTTACGCTAAAATCGGATTCTTTAATGCTCAAGGCTAAGGATTCCGTAGAAGTGCTTTTGGATACCGTGCCGCCCAGTTTGGGCGATGTTTATTTAAAAACGGATTTCGCAGGAAAACTGCAATGCCGCATTCCGGTTGTGGATTCTTTGTCCGGCTTGGATTTTAACAGCATTGTTTTCAGGGATCAAAACGATAAATGGGTTATTTTTGACTACGATTCCGACCCCAAAGAACTGGTTATTGAAGCGCGCGATTTTGATTTCAGCGAATCGTTAATTGTTAAATTATGCGATAAAGCGATGAATTGCATTGGGAGGGAATTGAGTTGCGCAAATTGATAAGTTGCACGGTTGTTTTGTTTTCCGTAACGTTTTCTCAAAACGATACGCTTTCTCTGTTTGTTCCTCAAAAGCCGGCGAAGCCTTTGATGTTTTGCACGGCGCAAAAGGAATGGATTGCGAAAGTCGAGAATTTTGAGGACTGGGAAGAGGTTAAGGGAATAAAAAATCTGGTGATAAGAATGCCATACGCTACTTTTGATAATTTTACCGGGCATAATATTTATTGCGGTATTCAGCGGGCTTTTTTGCACAGGAATGCGATGCAAAAATTGAAATGGGCGGCGGCTATTTTAAAAAACCGGGAACCGGATTATAAACTGGTTCTTTTTGATGCGGCCCGTTCCAATCACGCTCAAGAGGTGTTGCGAGCCGCCGTGCGAGGCACTCCCTGGCAAAGTTTTGTCGCGGCTCCGCAAAACGGCAGCATTCATGCGTATGGAATGGCGGTGGATATAGGCTTATTAGACGAAAACGGCGAGCTTGTGGATATGGGGCTTCCCTACGATTCCTTTGCCTTTTATGCGGGCAGGAGCGGGGAAAAGCGGGCTTTGGAACAAGGCTTGCTAACCGAAACTCATATTAAGAACAGGGAATTTTTGCGCCAGATTATGGGGCAAGGCGGGTGGATAAATTTGTTGAGCGAGTGGTGGCACTTTAATGCCGCCCCCGGAGACTCAATCAGAGTGAGATATTCTCAACCCCTGCCTCTCCCGCAATAAAGGCTTCCTTTGCCAAGCCGATGAACAAGCCGTGGCCGACGAGTCCCGGAATTGAATCCAGTTCTTTGCAAAGGGCCGCAGGTTCTTTTATTAAACCGAAATTTGCATCTGCGATTATATTTCCGGAGTCGCTGATAGCAGGGCCGTCTTTGCAGTCTCCGGCCATGCGAATCTTTAATATGCCGCCCAATTTCTTTACCTCTGCCTCTGCCAAGCCTAGGGCTGCGGGTAGAATTTCCATTGGAACGGGAAATTTTTCGCCTAAATTTTTCACTTTTTTTGCGCAGTCCGCAACTATTATAAACCTGCGGGCAAGGCTCGCGACTATTTTTTCCAGAAGATGAGCCGCACCCCGCCCCTTTATAAGGTTCAAATCAGGGTCTATTTCATCTGCGCCGTCTATTGCCAGGTCCAAATGCGAAACGCAGCCGCAATCCTTTAGTTCTATGCCCATTTTGCGGCAAAGCAGGGTTGTGCTGAAGCTGGTGCTAACTCCAAAAAACCTCAAATTTTCCGTTTTTTGCCGTTCTGCAAGCCTTTCCAGGGCAAAAAACACCGTGCTGCCCGTGCCAAGGCCTATTCCCATTCCGTTTTGCGCCAGGTTTGCCGCAGCAATACCGGCCTGTTGTTTCAAGTTTGCCATATCTTGAAAATAGTAAATTAGCCGCCGCCGGGCAAAAATTTTCTATATTGTTGGCATGTGGTATTGCCAAAACATCAGTTTAAAGCATTATGGGAAATACACTGCTGGAAATTTCCTGTCTGGTATTTTGTTTTATAAATATTCGCAACTTAAATTTTGCATACCCCCCCCCCCCCCCCCCCCCCGCCCCTACCCCCTCCCTTCTGTGCACTCTACGGATCGTAGCACGTCTGATTATGTTCGTTGTCATGTTATTTACAA
>JAISSJ010000121.1 GCA_031273195.1 Candidatus Fibrimonas sp. | reverse complement strand
AAGGCCTCCTTTGTGAATTTGGTGAAAAATGTATCCCTGGCCCTCCAACGTGCGTTATACGCCATTCTAGGCCTGTTAGAAACGATTCTAGAGAGGCTGTTTAAGGGGGGGGGGGGGGGGTAAAATTGCAAATACGCACCGCAGAGCCTGTGTTGGAGGGTCTGGCGAAAGGCGTTATTTGGGTGAAATGCGGCATTTAAGGGTAAACGTAGAAAAAATTTGCGGGGTTGGCAAGGGTTTTTGGCATTTCGGCGGTTTTCGTAGGGGCAGACCTGCGTGTCTGCCCCCTGTGCAATGACGTTTTGCCGTTTTTGCGGGGATTTTTTTTGAAACGGTGATTTTTGCAACGAAAAGGGCAGACACGCAGGTCTGCCCCTACGTTACGCACACAAACAATCCAAAAACTTTTTCTTCCCCTTCCTAACCCACTTTGCACTCGGCTTCTTAACACGTCGCTTACGGAAATCAAAAGTGAGCAGATAACCCTCGCTCTTGTTTTTGCTATTAAGGTATTTTATCAACTGCTCGTGTGCCTTCTCGTGCTTTTGCTCGCCATGCCAAATCTTCAATTCAACTATGAACTGCTCGGAATTGAAATCAATTATCACATCCGTCCTTTCGCTGTTCCTCGTCTCGCTCTCTATATGATAAAAACCTACACCGTTTATAAATGGCCTCAAATAGGTTATGAATAGCAAGCGGCATTCCCTTTCCAAAAAGTTCAAATCCCTGTCGTTGTATATCTCATAATAATGCTTCATAAATCTTTCCAAAAACATTTTCATATTGAATTTGTTTCCCTGTGTAACGGCTTCCACAGGCGTTCTCATCATTAATCTGTCTTCGCTGATTTCTCTTTCCGTTGCAAAATAATTTGTTATCCTCGTTTCAAATATAGGATTGTGTATAACAATTTTTTCGCCGCTTTGTGCTAAAATGCCGAACAGAAGCCCAAGCTCCATCCCGGCGTTATCCGAATTGAACGAGAACGACCTTCCGTTTATCAAAATGCTGTAAAGCAGATCTCTCAATTCGGAATTGCTCCTTATATTTTTAAACATATCGTCAAATAAAGTGCTTTGTTCAATAAGAGTCAGCTTCACCGCCTTTTGCAAACCGCTTGAAGTCCAGTCCTTTTCCAAATCCTCGTCAATGGTCTGGCAAAGCCGGGAAACCAAGTAAGGATAGCCATTGGTGTAGGCTCTGATTTCCTTTGACATCGCTTCTATGTCCATTCCTGTTTTGTGGTCTTTTTCGTATTCGTTTAGCATGGTGGCTATTTCCGGGGCGGAAAAAGACATATCCACTTTGAAATTCGCCGCTATGTTCCAAGGGGAGTTTATTCGCTTTTCGCCGTCTTGCAGTTTGTGTGTACCGGCTTTAATCATTTTCATTTTGAGGTTTTTTATGTCGTAAACGCCGCACAAAATCACGGATTGGAAGGTGAACGTTTTGCCGCTTTTTCTGAGCAGATATTTATCCCTGAGTATTCCAACGAACCTCAAAAACACAAGATTATTGGATGTCTTATCCGTTTCGTCTATTATCAAAACGATTTTTTTATCCTTGCAGGCAATATCTAAAAATTTATCCAGTTCTTCAAATGATTTAACGCTCTGTTTTTCCCATACGGAATAACCTTTTATTTTTCTGCTCTTTAATTCCCTCGCTATTTGCCTGAGCAAACATTCACAAAAACTTCTTGCATTTTCAAACGGCTCATCGCCTATACCCTCGAAACTTATATGGGCAACGGTATAGCCTTGCCTTACAAGCTCATGATCCAGTTGCCAAAGCGTGGTTGTTTTCCCATACTGCCTAGCCCTGTTTATGGTGAAATAATCTCCTCTCTCCACCATAACCATAATCTGGCTGACTTTGTTTGAAATGTCAACCATATAGTCTTGGTCGGGAACGCAAAGACCGGTTACGGTGAATCTACGCATATTAAAAGAAGGTAGAAAAAACAGAATTTTAAACGTTTTCCGCAAGAAAAAATCTATATTCATATTTATGTTAGATAAGAGAGAAAGAGGAAAGATTTTTAGTGCGCTGGTGCTGGTGTTTTTCGGCTTTTCCTTTGCACAGGAACTTTTATCGCCGGATTCGGTTCCGCAAGGGTTTGCCGTGCAAGCTGCGCAGGTTTCACAGGTTTCGCTTGACCCTAAGACGATTGCGAATATTCCTCCTCCTTCTTCGGCTAAAACGCCGTATAGATTTTATGAAGATTATCTGGATACCATGATGATTTTAGCAAGGGATATTGTACCCGGAAAAGAGAAATACGAGGTTTCCAGGTCGCAGATAAACGAAGAAAAACCAGAACCTAAGGGTGAATATGAAAGCCAGTCTCGCTACGACAGGCGTATTGCTAATTTTGATAATGAAAAACAGAAAAAACTTCGAAACCTGGAAAGCAAATACGAAGCAGAAGAAAGAAAGAGAACGAAAAAACTTAAAGAGGCCGCGAACTTCAGCAAAGACCTTCAACCGGAATGGGCCGGAATATTGAAGAAAGACACCACCGCAGAAGGATACCAAAACCGCAGAGCCAGGTTAAAAGATAAAATTTCCGCTATGGAAAAAAGAGCGGCTGAGGTGAACGAAACTTTGGCGGGTTTGGATTTGTTGAGCGAAGGCGAACTGGAAGACGTGGAGAAAAAGAGCTTGCTTTACCTGGCACGTTTGGAAATGGCCTGCGAGTTGATGCAGGATTATATCCTTCAGGATTATTCAAGAGTTTTAAACACAGGCCGGAAAAATTTCGGAATGGCTTTAGGCGATTACAACCCGGACATGGAAGAATTTGAATTCACCATAAGCGATGCCAATTCCTTGACCGTGCCTTTTGAATATGCGGGCATAATTAAAGTTTCCCCGGCACAAGCTCAGGCAATTGACCGCAAGACGGATGACTTTTTGGCAAGCGTGGATTACATAAATTATCCTCTCATAACCCAAGGGGAGAAGTTATATCCGGGCGTGAAAAAGGCTTATATTTTTTACAAGGAAAGGGAGTTTCCCAATACGGGATTTTTCAAAAACGTCGCTGGCATTGATGTTACGGCTGGTTATGCGGAATGGGCCGTGTTCGCCGATTCTTTGATTAGCGGCAAGCTCAAGCCTCAACTACTGGATTCCTCTTATGCTATGAAAAAAGTGAGAGTGGGGCCGCCTTTTTGGAATGCCAAAAGAATTTTGCGAGCCACGGCTTTTGCGCTTTCTGCGACCAGCTTAGGGATAGGGATTTGGCAGAACCAGGAGGCGAAAATCAAAGCCAAGAACGCAAACACGCTGTATGCTCAAACATTGAATGCGGCCAAGGCGGGAAATGCCCAGAGTTATGGCACATCGTCAAAGGCTTATGAAAAGAAAGTGGATAGTATGCATAGCAGCGAATATTTGAGGAATGGTTTGTATGTTTCCGCAGGGATATTTGGAGTTGCCGGTTTGGTAACTTTTTTCTTTTGAGAGGTTAGCATGAAGAGGTTTTTGCTATTGGTTTTGGCGGCGTTTTTTGTGATGCTGCAGTTCTCTTGTTCCGATGAAGGATTCAAAGCACCATCGTCGGGAGGAGATGCTAGCGCTTCAGAAAAAATTCCCTGCATTGTAAATGAACAATGCTATGAAATAAGCCGAGGCGCATGTTCTTTAATGGGCGGCACTCAGGGCGATTCCCTGGAGCCTAAAATCGAGAGTTGCCGCATTCCTGTGGACTGGATAGAACCTTTTAAACTGGAGATTAATGATTCTTTATATTTAGATATTAAAGGAATAGTTCAAATCAATTCGGATTCACCGGAGCTAACTTTAGACAGCATTTATATTAAAGGCAGCAGCGGTTATAACGAGAGCGCTTTTGCGATTGATTATGAGCCTGTAGCAGCAGAGGGGGAATTGTCATATAATTTTGAGAGGGTAACGCCGATTGATTTAAGCAGGGATGATATTTCTTGTGAAGACAGCATTAAAATTGCCGTGTATATTTATGCCGGGGGAAAATCCACTACAAAGCCGGTATTTGGAAAGGTTAAAAAGCCCAAAATTTATTGCAAGGATCCGTACCCCATTCCTGATTTTACTTGCGAATGGGATCCGAGAGAATTGAAGTATGGCAAAAAAGCAGTTATATATTTACAAAATATAGATCCTGGTTGGGACCCTAATTGCAAAAGTAGATTGTACGCCCTTTCAAGTGGAGATACAACTTGGCTTGACAGTTTGGAATATACCATTTCAACCAAAAACGGTTTCCCGAAAATGGGGGATTTCTCCGCTAGCGGAGTTGTGGTTTGCGAAGACCCGACACGGAAAGGCAATTTACACAAGGATTGCGAAGTATTAACAATAGAGCCTGTTCCGGAGCCGATAGCAACAGGGGAGCTGTCATTTAAAAAGTCGGATTATGCTGAAGGCGGAGAAGATTTTTATTTCATTGGCACACAGGTCACCAAAGAGGACATTGAAAGCAGCATTGTTATAACCAATAAAAATGATGTTGTATGCGGCGAAATTGATATAAGAATCACCGGCAGCACTGCTGCAGCCGGCGATACAGTTACAGCGACAGCCTTTGTCGTTTGCGGCGAGGACGAAACGGAATATGAATTGGGCAGCAGCATAAGCGCAACGGTGCTTCCTAACCCAGTTGTGGGGGAATGCTCTTTCACCAACAGTTCGCCATCTGCGACAAAGGATGGTGATACTTGGTTATTGCGCAGCAGCGATTCTCTATTCTTAAAAGACCCAGTGAAAGATAATTATGGACGGTGCAACGTGGAACATTCGCTCACCGGAGCCAGCGGTTCTTTTGCCGCAAAAGATACTTTGCTTTTAAACAATTCCGGCGGGCAGGTATTGAATAAAATAACAACAAGAGCCACATGTGGTTCAAACCCACGTGTAACTAGGGAGTGTTCCGAAAAAGTATCAGTGGTGAGTTATATAGATTGGACAACCTGTGGGGATACTAAATTTGATATTAAAAAAGGGCAAACAATTCTTGAATTTGCATGTGATGAAAACAAGGGGGATTATTATATTCGTTGCGATGGAGGAACTCGCCCTAGCTTTACTTTAAAAATTGATGGTGGAACAGAAGGCATAATACTAAACGGCGGTGATAATGGTTATAATGTTCCAGATCTTCAAGCTCAAACGATTAAAGAAGGCGACTTATACCGTTATCCCAAGTCTATTTTAGTGGAAACTAAAGAGGAGAGTTTGAAATGCACAATATGGTAAAATTCGGTATTATTGTTGCCTCGCTTTTTTTAGTAATTTCGTGCAGTGATGATTTCCCGTCTGCGCCGGAATTCAAATTCTGCAAATTCGAAGAACGATGCGAAAGCATACATAAAATTTCCAAAGGCGATTGCAACGAAATAGGGGGAACTATCGTAGATACCTGTGAAGAGCCATCTAGCAGTTCCGGCAGCGAGGAACCCCTATTTCCTTGATTCCAAAATCTCCTTTATCTCCTTTGGCCCAATACACCCATTCTCGCCAAGCCCGTGCTCGCTCGTCAAGCCTCGCTCCGCAAACCTTTTGGAAATCTTTTCCGCAGCTTCAGAAGCGTTCACCCCATAATCCTTGAGCCTTGTAGGAACACCAACTGACTCAAAAAATTCCTCGGTTTTTTCTATTGCCAAATTTGCAACCTCATCGTGCCCTTCCTGCCCAGGCTTCTTGGAAAAAATCCCCCAAACACGATGACCGTATTGCGCCAGCTTCGCTTTCTTCTTTTCAAACTGGTTGCGCCACAAACCCGGCATAACAACCGCAAGCGTTTGACCGTGGTCTAAACCGTAAAACGCCGTAAGCTCATGACCTATGCCGTGCGTTGCCCAGTCTTCCGGAACCCCCCTGCTGATTAAACCGTTAAGAGCCATTGTCGCAGTCCACATAAGGGCAGCACGGGCATCATAATCATTTGGCTCGTCTATGCCTTTGCGCCCCAACTCTGCTAGAGTTGTCAAAATGGATTCCGCCCAGCGGTCTTGTAGCGGCGCATATTCCGGGTAGGTTAAATACTGCTCAGTTGTATGCACAAAGGTGTCCACTATGCCATTCCCGGTTTGCCTCGCCGGCAAGGTGTAGGTGGTTTCCGGGTCCAGAATGCTGAATTTTGGGTAAACCAAAGGAGACCATCCGCCAAATTTTTCCTGGGTGGAATTGCGCGAAACCACAAAATTCGCATTGCTTTCGGAACCCGTTGCCGGAAGCGTTAGCACACTTGCGAGAGGCAGTGCCTCGTCCGGGGTTTTCGCTTTGCCGCACATAAAGTCCCAAGTGTCTTCGCCCTTATATTTTGCGGCAAGGGCTATAAATTTTGTGCCGTCTAAAACGGAACCTCCGCCAACCGAGAGCAAAAAGTCTATGCCTTCTTTTTTAATTATGTCCAGAGTTTTTATGCAAGTCTCGTAGCGGGGGTTTGGCTCAATGCCGCCAAACTCAAAAACAGTCCTGCCGCCTAGAGCCTTTTTTGCCGCTTCATAAACTCCGTTCTTTTTTATGGAACCGCCGCCATAAATTAAAAGAACCTTGGCGTTTTGAGGAATCTCATTTGCAAGCTCTCCAATGGTATTTTTGCCAAAGATGAGCTTTGTCGGATTTTGATAAGAAAAATTGCGCATAAGAGGGAATATAGAAATTTCAAGCTGTCACAGCAAACCCGCTACAATTTTTTGCCTTAATAATGTTTCACGGGAAACATTCATGTCAGTAGCTACGCCAGGGGTAGCACCCCAAAGAGCAAAACCATCCGATGATAGTGCGGTAAATGCGTAAACCCATACGGAATGGTATTCATCGTAAGAACGCAGGAATACGCCCTTGTACAGTTTCCCGCTCAAGGTGATATGAGCGGTTTTGCCGTCTGCTCCAAGCGTCCATGTTCCGGATGCCGTTCCGGTGATGCTGCCATTTTCGTTAAAGGTATATAACGATGAAGTATGAACTGTGGTATTTATGTCCTGTTCATGGCTTAGTATTTTCCATGACCCCGCAAGCTGTTTGGTGTTAAACTTACGGATAGTGCCGGCATCGTAGCGGAAAGGAGCGGCGACCAACCAGCCGTCTTCGTTGACAAACATCTCCCGCACACGAACCGCATGTCCCTCTCCTTCGCCTACAAAACGCGTGTGATGAATGAGGAAATATTTTCTCGTTGCAGAATCGTAATACGCACTGTTATGGCCGGGACTCAAAAAACCATTCCTGCCTATCCTGTTTGCCAAGGCGTTTTCCCCTGTCACTTGCGCAAACTGGTAACCGCCCACAATCTTGACTCCGGAGGTTTGGTAGTTGCCGGATGTTAGATTTAACGCTGCTGTGGGGCGTGCGTCTTCATAAGGACCGTAGGGGTTACTGGAACGAAATATGCGTATATTGTAGCCGTCGTTGGCAGCCAGCCCGCCATACGAGACAAACAGATAATAATAATCCGAATCGGGGCTGTAGATGATATAAGGTGCTTCAATGTGGAAGTGGTTACTGTGGAGTATTTTTCTGCCATAGCCGCTGAATTCGTCATTCATGGCTGATCCGGTTTTGGGTAGTCCGGTTTCCGTGTCAATTTCATAGATAAAAATTCCGCCGCTCCAGGAACCGTACACCATGTAGAAATTTTGACCGGTTTTGTCAAAAAACGCCTGGGGGTCTATGCAGTTGGGGGGTATGCCTGAACTTATTGTTCCGCCATGATGGACAAAAAGCCCCTGGGTGATATAGTTCCCATCCGCCGCATCGGCAATCGCTACGCCAATTGAGCCCATCCATTCGCTGGTCATACTGTAATAGTGATAGAATTTACCGTTGGGCATCCGGTGTATATCGCTCGCAAAAAACTCAAAACCCGGATTCGGAACAGAAGCCGTTTTCATTCTGTTGATTACATAAGCCCTCTGATCCGCCACTTTCTGTATTGATGCATTGGGATTATCCTTAGGGTAATATTTTAAGTTTGTGGCGGTTCCTCCTGACTGCTCCAATGTCCAATTTATAAGATCACCGGTTTTTGCCGACCCCAAAAAGGAACCGATAATCCGGTATTTGTCGGTAGAACTGTTGTCATTGACCCTGAAGATCGATGGGTCATGCACGGTAACATCTCTAAACACCGGCGCAGGAGAATCCGCCATACTGGAGCTGCTTATCGCTATGCTGGAGCTACTTATCGCTATGCTGGAACTGCTTATCACTATGCTGGAGCTGCTTATCGCTATATCGGAACTGCTCATTGCAATACCGGAGCTAGAACCTACTTCGGAAGAGCTAGAACTCTGTTCAGAGCTATCGTAGTGAGAACTGCTAGAAGACGAACTGGTACTGACCGACGAACTCACTGGAGCTTGTGCGCCATCGGTAGAAGAAGACGATACATCAGAGCCGTTTTCATCGTCATTTTTGTTTGAGCTGCAACTTATTGCGAACAGTATTGTAAACGTTGCCGCTAGAAACCATACACTGATTTTTGTCGCTGTTTTCATTCTCGTCTCCTATCAAGTGTTACCCATAATATACAAAATTTAGGTTACGATCCTAACAATCCTTACGAAACCAACCGCAAGCAAAACCACAGCGGGGGCAACGTTTCCCGTGAAACATTCCTTAAACCTGCCATCTCGTTTTTTTGCTATCGGCAACTAAAAGTTTTGGTTCTTGCTGTTCATAAAACTCAAGTTTGCTCATAAATAGAGAAACAAGTTTTGTAACAGGCATACCCAAACCCTTTGCCAACCTGAACAAAGAGAAAAAGGTGGGGATTCGCTGTCCGCTTTCAAAAAGTGCTATGCATTGTCTTGTCAAGCAGCTTTTTTTTGCTAACTCCAATTGTGAAAGGCCACGCTTTTCGCGTTCCTCGCACAATAAATGTCTAAAGGCCTGAATCAGGCTATCGGGGTCTTGTATTTTTACCATAGCGCAGTAAAGTAGAGAATAAATTCCCCAAAAGTGTCAACATATGTTTGCAAAATGCGGACAATTTAAAAAAAGCTGACGTTTTTGTCAAAAAAAATATATTTTTATCAATACTCAACAATCAGCACTTTGTTTTTGCCGTAAGGGAGGCTTCTGTAATATAGAATTCCGGGAGCGGGTATTTTTTGGGGTTGCCAAATAAATGAATTCTCGGAATCGCTCCTAATTCTCTCCAGCAATGCTCCATTCGCAGAACGAATTTCCACTTTATTCACATTTTCCGGCACTTTGAAACGCACCGCCGGATATCGCTTTGGGTTCCAGGGATTGGGATAAGCTATGAGTTCGCCTTTTGGAGGCGGAGCAACAAATTCTTTTTCCAGCAAGCGAGACAGAACCCAAACGGAAGAATCTCCGTAACTCATAAAAGAAATTCTTGCAACTGAATCAGTCCTCGGTGCATCTTCGCTTGTTTTTATAACAAAATCGATGGCTGCCGCCGGCAAAACCGAGAGCGCATTCCGTTTAATTCTCCATTCGGGCCATTCCGGCATATCATCATTCCAAAAACTTGGCGAAAACTTCGCCCTTGCTCCGGAATAGAAAATATGCGAGGCGTATTTATGAAATAAATCCTCCGCATCCATATGCAACGAATCCGCAAGCCTTGCCAGTTGCAAGGGAAAATTAGTTCCGGGATATTTTGAAAAATAATTCCATATCGCAGAGTCAAAGCGCGAGCCCAGTTCGGAATACAAAAACAAATAAAGCACTGCGTGGCCATACCCTTTATCGTTGGTCCCCATAGAGCAACCAAGGCATCTAAAAATATTCGGAAGATAACTGATATAATCATTAACTTCCGGTGCGCCTATTTCCTCTACCCCGGTGGCACTTGCCTCCGCCCATAAGGAATTGCTATCGTTTATGTCGGCTTGCGCCATCTGAAAGCTGTGGTAAAGTTCGTGAAAAGCTGTAACTTTCAAGGCCCAGTGCCATTTATCCGAGTCGGCGGAATAATTCTCATTTTTGCCGGAAACAAAAGGCTTTGTTGAAGAACCGCCTTGGCAATCCGCACCGTAATAAAAATCATTTTCTATGGCTATTTGTGTTGCCCTTGGGGATCTTGAATTAGGAGAGAAAGTTAAACCATAAGTCGCAGCGTATTCCCCTTCCTCGTAGCGCAAAAGCCCGGTATCTATAACTTCAACCGGATAAAGACCGAGCGGAACGGTTTTTTGGTAATTGTGGGTTCTTCTTGCGCCCAATATGCCATTCATGCCCAAAGTATTTTTGTGCAGTTCGTAAGCTTGCTCCAAATATTTGGCAAGGGAATCTATATAGCCAGGGGTTTTAGCCGAAATCGCATGTGCTCTTTGCTGCGTATAGTATATAATAAAATGCCTAGTTATGGCAGAATCTACCCTTCCATAATAATTTTCTGGAACGCAATTCTCAAAGCCCGGTTTGGCTAAAAGTTTTCTCATTTTGTTTTTTGAATTGTCTATAAACTGCAATGTTCCGCAACGTGCGCCCTCCGCTCCGAAGCTCTGCGAAAAAAGCACGGTTGCAAAGGCCAAGAAAATGAGAAAGCGAAACATGGTAGGAATGTAGAATTTTATTTACTATATTCCCACCGATGAGCAATCTAGCAAAACGTTGCATTTTCGCATTTACGGCAATGCCTATAGTGGCAATTCTTTTATGGTATGGCGACTATGCCCGCTTGGCTTTTGTTTTGGGTTTGAATGCCATTGCTTCTTATGAATGGGCAAAGATGGTCTCTGCCGTTTATAAGGGAAAAGCCAAACTTATCAGTGTGCTTTCACCTGTTTGCACAGTGACCCTCACACTTCCTTGGCTGTGGGACGGACACAAAATTTATATGCTCCATACTTTGACGGTTGTTATGTTGCTTTACATAACCTTGGCTTTTGCCTGCATAAATGTTAAAGAGTTGTTCCCCTGGTTAATGCTTCAGATTGCCGGCCCCCTTTACATAGGGCTTTGGGGTGGAATGTGCTTTGAATTGTTTGACTGGGGGCAAGGCTGGGAAGAATGTTCAAAATTTTTGGTTGTGATGACAACCCTTTGGGCCTGCGATTCCGCCGCTTATTTTGCCGGCAGGTTTTTGGGCAAGCATAAATTTTCTCCGCAAATAAGCCCCAAAAAAACATGGGAAGGCGCAATAGGCGGAACGCTTTTTTCAATTTTTTGGTTCTGGATTTGGACACGGTCGGGTTTTGGCTATACGGTGTTTGATATGTCGCTGGGAACAACAATAGTTTTTGCCTTTATCATATCCGTTGCGGGGCAGTTGGGCGACTTGCTGATATCAGCCTTAAAACGGTGGTCTGGAATAAAAGACGCCGGAGAAATTTTCCCCGGGCATGGCGGAGTTTTAGACCGGGCAGACAGCTTCTATTTGGCCGCTCCAATAGCTACGATTTTACTATCTTACTATTCCACTTAAATTAAGAGGTTATTATGTCTCATAACTATTTGTTCACGTCCGAATCAGTCTCGCCCGGCCATCCGGATAAAGTTGCAGACCAGATTTCCGATGCCATCTTAGACGCAATGCTCACTCAAGACCCCAAAAGCAGAGTGGCGTGTGAAACCCTGGTTAGCACCGGTTTGGTTGTAGTTGCCGGAGAAATAACTTCAAAGGCAAATGTAGATTATCAAAAGGTGGTAAGAGACACCATTAAGGAAATAGGCTATACGGAAACAGGAATTGGTTTTGATGCGGACAGTTGCGCTGTTATGGTAGCTTTGGATAAACAAAGCCCGGATATTGCGCAAGGCGTTAATGCTGCCGCCGCAGAGGGCAAGGATACCGCAGAGCAAGGCGCGGGCGACCAAGGAATGATGTTCGGCTATGCCTCAGACGAGACCCCGGAGCTTATGCCGCTGCCAATTTTCCTCGCACACAAGTTGATGGAAAACATAGTGGAATTAAGGGAAAAGGGAATTATAAAATGGCTTCGCCCCGATGCAAAGAGCCAGGTCACCGTTGAATACAATAAAAATCATGAGCCTGTACGTGTAGATACCGTTGTTGTATCTACTCAGCACAAACCTGAAGTTAATCACGCAAAAATCAAAAAAGAGATTATTGAAAAGCTGATTAAAGAAACCATTCCAGCAAAGTACCTAGACAAAAAAACCCGCTACCTGATTAACCCAACCGGAAAGTTCGTTATAGGCGGGCCTCACGGCGATAGCGGTTTAACAGGCCGCAAAATCATTGTTGATACCTACGGCGGAATGGGCAGGCACGGCGGCGGCGCATTCAGTGGCAAAGATGCGTCAAAGGTGGACAGGTCTGCGGCTTACGCAGCGCGTTATGTTGCAAAGAATATAGTTGCGGCAAAGCTCGCAAAAAGATGCGAAGTGCAGTTGGCCTATGCCATTGGTTACCCCGAACCGGTTTCCATAAATGTAAACACATTTGGCACCGGCAAAATTGGCGACCACAAATTTGAAGCCCTTGTTCGCAAGCATTTTGAGCTAAAGCCTGCCGGCATAATCAAGTCCTTGGATTTGCTGAAACCGGGTTACAAAACAACAGCCAAGCACGGCCATTTCGGACACAAAGGAGCACGTTTTACATGGGAAAAAACGGATAAGGCAGAAGCGTTGAAAAAGGAAGCTGGCCTTACGAAATAACTTTGTAAAATTTTCTTTTGCCTACCTTTACTATAATTTCCGTGGCGGCTCCCACGGAAATTTCTTCGTTTGGGTTGGTTGCCGCATTGCTGTTTATTTTAACGCCGTTGTTCTGAATCATGCGACGCGCTTCGCCTTTGCTGGCAAAGGCTCCGATTGAAACAAGCAAATCCAGAAGGTTGTAATTGCCCAAGGACAGCTTTATCACAGACGTGTCGCTTGGCAGTTCATTGCCGCTGTGGATGGCCTTTTCTCTTTCCGCAGCCTCATCTGCCGCCGCAGAGCCATAGTATTGAGAAACTACGTCCAGTGCCAAAATTCGCTTTGCCTGCAAAATATCTTTTTTGAGCAACTCGTCATATTCCGCTTGGGGCTTGATTGTCAAAAGCTCAAACCAGCTTTCCGCCAAGCTGTCTGCTATGTTGTAAATTTTATGGAACATCACATCTGCGCTTTCATTAACCCCAACATAATTTCCCAAAGACTTGCTCATCTTCTGTTCGCCGTCCGTGCCCAAAAGAATAGGCATAAACAAACCTACCTGCGACTCCATGCTCTCTCGCAGTTGCAATTCCCGGCCTCGCAGCACATTGAACTTTTGGTCTGTTCCGCCGATTTCAATATCGCTTTCTACGGCAATGCTATCATAACCTTGCATTAGAGGGTAAAGAAATTCGTGCAAACTTATAGGCTGCCCTTCTGCATAACGAGTTTGAAAATCCTTTCTCTCAAGCATTTGCGCAACTGTTATGCTACCCATTAAATTCGTTATTTCTTCAAAAGTCAATTTTGAAAGCCATTCGCCGTTATAGCGAATTTCCGTTTTTTCCCTTTCCACAATTTTGAAAAACTGTTCCTGATATTCCTTTGCATTTTCCATAACCTGTTCATGGCTAAGGCGCGGGCGGGTTTTGTTGCGGCCGCTTGGGTCTCCTATCATCGCAGTGTAATCGCCCACAATCAAAACAGCCTGATGCCCAAGGTCTTGAAACTGCCGCAGTTTTCGCATAACCACGGTATGCCCAAAATGAACATCCGGCGCAGTTGGGTCAACGCCAAACTTTATGCGCAAGGGTGTTCCGGTGTCTATGGACTTTTGAATTTTTTTAGCAAACTCCTCCTTAGGAACAACTTCCTGCACTCCACGCATAAGCACGGACATTTGCTCTTCTAATGAGGGAAAATTCATGTTTCGTAATTTAGTAATGCACACAACGGACGTAAGCCATATCCATATCTTTTGGCCAGAAATGATTTCGAGCTTCCGTATCCGAGGCGATTATTCTCCAGTAGTCGGCTTCATAACCGGACTGCGTCTCTACCCACCAATAACTCTCCTTGCCCTCATCACGGGATTCATCACCCCAGTAATACGCCCAACCACCCGATAGCGCATTAAACCCGTAATTATCGGTTCCATGGCCATTGCCACTCCAACCTGTTTTAGATTTAAGCCTGCCGGCTGCAATTGCATCTCCACCGGCATAGTCAACCAGTGCTTGCCAATCTTGCGAACGAGGAATCGCAAATCCGTTTGGGCATAAAGCGCCCCACAATCCCTCATGGCCCGGAGGGCAATTTTGCGAAGTAAAATTGCATGCAAGAGGCAAATCCATCGCTGCTGCCCAATCATAAAGACGTCCGTATTTTGCACAGTTCGCAGGTTTTTTTAAATAGCATTGACTGTTCATCGTTTCGTCTTCAGGGTCATAATTCAAGTTTTCCGCCATCCATACTTGATTGCCTATCTGAACGGTTTTATATGTTTTTCTATCTCTGTAATCTATTATGGTGCCGGTAATCGCACCGTTTTCCTGACACTCCATTCCGGATAAAGGGCCTATTATTTTATCTTCGCCTTTGCCTTCTTGTCTGCACCTGAGCAGACTGTTATGAACACAGACTCCACGTGTTTCATCAAGAGAACATCTTGGATATAGTACTTCATTAAAGCAACCTTCCTCATAAGGGTCATAATCTTTGTTATTGCATTTTGGATAAAGCTGTTCTTCAAAGCAGAAATTTATCGTATTGTCGTATGGTGCTCCATTGCAGCAGTATAATCCTTCACAAACAGTGTTACCTGTAGAACTGCTGGAATTATTTCCTTCCACTGGGTTTGAAGATGAAGAACTTGCAGAATCTCCTTCCGAAGATGAAGAATTGTCTAAGGATACCTCTCCAACTTCTCCACATGCAAATACAAGCAATGCGAAAACCGCCATTAACAAGCTATATCTCATAGCTACAATATACAAAATTCGTTTACTAAATTTCAAAAGCGATGAACAAAGCTTCCTTAATCATAGCCGCAAGTTTGCTCGCAAGCAGGGTTTTGGGTGTTCTGCGCGAAATGCTGCTTGCAAAAATCGCCGGCGTCAATGAACAGAAGAATGCACTAGATTTGGCGTTTATGATTCCCGATATTTTAAATCACCTCATAGGCACAGGTTTTTTATCCATTGTTTTTATATCGCTATTCACAACGCACTTGCTCAAGCAAAACGAAAACGAAGGCTGGCGTTCATTCAGCAATATTTTCAATGTTTTAGGTTTGTTTCTTTTAATCTTAGTGATTCCCGCATTTGTTTTTATGCGTGAGCTGATTTTGCTTTTAACAGTTGCGCCGCCAAACGAAGAAATTTTGCAAATGGCAACACATTTCGGAAGAATAATTTTACCTGCGCAATTATTCTTTTTCGCAGGGAGTTTTTTAATAGCTGCCCAACAAGCTAGAAAGCAATTTTTTATACCATCGCTCACCGGCATAATTTACAATGCGAGCATAGTATTTTTCGGATGGCTTTTCAGGGAAAGCGGAGTAATCGGTTTTGCGTGGGGAGTTCCCATAGGCTCATTCATCGGCTTTTTTGTTTTGCAAATAATAGGTTCTTATAGAGGCGGGGTAAAATATTTTCCCGTATTCTCTCCGGCAAATTCGGAATTGAGCAAAACCGTAAAACTCTTGCTGCCTATGATTTTGGGAGCAGGTTCAATGTTTGCCCTTGAGTTTGCAATCCGTAGTTTCGGTTCAATGTTTGGCAGTCACGGAATTTCAAGTTTAAACTATAGTTACAGGCTTATGTACACACTGGTTGCTGTTTTTGGCTTTAGCGTTGGCGCAGCAAAATATCCGGACATGGTTAGAATGTTCAAGGAAAACAAAACGGCATCATTAAAGGAAAAGGTATGGGGCGACTTGGCAAAAATCTTCGCTATTTTGATTCCTGCGATATGCGCTTTGACAGCGGTGAGTTTGCCTGTGGTGAGAATTTTATTTGAAAGGGGTGCCTTCACCCAGGAAAATTCCATTCTTGTGAATAATCTGCTCCTGTGTTATTTGCCGGCAAGCATAGGGCTTTGCGCACAGGCTCTTTTGGTGAGGGCTTTTTATTCAATGGAGAAAATGTGGTTGCCAACTTTGGTAAATACCTTGACTTTTGCCGCAAGTTTATTTTTATACATCCCCGTTTCAAAAATAGCAGGCATATATTCCGTTCCTGTTGTAAGCTTTATCTGTTCATTTATTCAGTTGGCAATCCTTTTGGTATTTTGGCAGGGCCAGGGCAGCAAGCCTTTTATTAGGGATTTTATGGCAGCAGTAGCAACTTTGCTCATTTTTGCTCCATTAGGGCTTTATCTTTCAAAATATGCTTGGAACTGGCTTCTAAATGCGAATTTGGCCTATTTAATGCTTTATTCAGCTTTATTCTCCTTTTTCTTTTTTGTTTTGTCTATTGTTTTGCAAACCTTGCTGGGTTCCAAGTCTTCTTCTTATATTATATTTTTATTTAAAAAGAGAATAGTAAAGAGCTATGTTCATAACTCGGAAAAACTTTGAAAAGTTCATATAATGCATTGATTTTTATAAAGTTAAGAATCAATTTTTATTAACAAAGTTATCCCAAAATTCGTTTTTTATTAACATTAAAGACAAAAGTCTGTTTTAATTTGTGCTTTTTCCAAGTATATTAACACTTTTATTAACATTATTTTCTATTTTTCCCTTGATTTTTTTGCAAAACTTTTCTAAATTATTGAAAAGTTGAAAGTTAAGGCGGTTTAGCTCAGTTGGTTAGAGCGACGGAATCATAATCCGCAGGTCCGGGGTTCAAGTCCCTGAATCGCCATGTCAGCTTAATGGCTGTTTTTATTATATAACATATGCTTGAATTTTTATTTCAGGCAATTTTCCCTGTGAATTTTTTATTTTAATAGGAGAAGAATATTATGGTCGCAAATAACGGCTACGGAACAAGAATGGATGATGTCATTATAGAATCTCTAAAGCCGCAGGTGGAGGAGATTAAGCAAAAACTGGCGAGTGGCGGCGGTCTCTCGCAGGGTGACATTATTGCTTTAACCCTTTATGCTCAGGGTAATCATATAAACCACCTTGATATGCGAATGGACGCAATAGAGGAAAGTTTTAAAAAATTACAGATAGATTTTGCGGGGTTGCGAGCAGATTTTGAAAAATTCCGAGCGGATATTTATGGTAAAATATCAGAACTTCAAGGCAAAATGTCGGAATTTCAAGGGAATTTCACAAAAATGACAGCTATAATAAGCAGCGTGTGTGCTGCTGCCATAGCCATAGTGGGTGTAATTACCAAGATTTTAGGTTAATTGTCAATCACGTGAACTCAACACATCCCTGAACCGCACTCCAAGGTAGCCCAATACCGAGAAAGTTGCCAAACAGCAAATGCTGAATAAAATTTCGTGGTTGTATAGCAGATTATTTATGAATAACAGGAACTTTCCTACAAAATTTTCGCTTAATTCAGAAGAAAACAGATCCAAAGGGTTTTTTGAAAGAAAAATACATATGAATATCCAAAAAACAAAAAAGGCTAAATAGGCCAAATCTTTCTTTGAAAAAGCGGGAATTTCAGGCACATATTCAAACTCATCTATTCCGTCTGTTGTTTGAGGAGTATATTCTTCTTCTTTTTGTTTTCTTTTTTCTTCTAAATGCATATAAATATGCTTGAAGAACTTGTATAAGTATCGTACAATAGAAATTACATATATTAAAATAATAGAGCCTGATACAGCAGCATTAGGATAATAAAACACAAACAGAAAAGGTAAGAACACAACTATAAATACAGGATAAAGAGCTAGTATTCCTTCAAGTATTCCTTCAAGAATGGCTTCTAAGCTAAAAAAATACCTCGGTTTATACTCCATGTTGGAGGAATATACAATTTTTTTGGGAATTTTTAAGCAAAATACTAAAGTTTTTCTTTAAAAAATCCTATAACATTAATAGAAAGAACTGAAACGCCGAAACCCGAGTTGCTAGCGAGTGCTAGAAAGGGTCAGGCACCTGAGGCAAGGAAGCCGATGGTCTAAACCCTACACGGAGGTTAACTCTATGCAAATCAACCACAATGTTCGCGCAATGGTGACCCAACATGCTCTTTACCAAAACAACAGTGCAATGAGCAAGTCACTTGAAAAACTCTCAACAGGTCTAAGAATCAACCGCGCCCAAGACGACGCTGCTGGTTTGGCTATGTCTGAGCAAATGAGAAGCCAGATTCGGGGTCTCGGAAAAGCCAAACAGAACGCTCAAGACGGCATCGCCGCTTTGCAGATAGCTGAAGGCGGCTTGGCGGAAATCACCAACATGATTCAACGCCAAAGAGAGCTTGCTATCCAGGCAGCTACCGATACTGTAACAAGTACGGAACGCAACTACCTAAACTATGAATACCAGCAATTGGCTCAGGAAATAGACAGAATCGCAAACACAACTGACTACAACACCATAAATATGTTGAATCAGTTTGGTAGTGATGGTGTTACAGTTCCTGGTCGTCCTGCCTTAGGTACCTTGCATGTTGGTGCTAACTCAACACAGTCTGTTGCATCCCAATCCTTTTCGCCAGAGAGCAATGCTGCGCAAGTAGTGTACTCAATAAGCGTAGTGGGCAATACTAACGCCATTACATCGCGGACAGGAGCAGAAACGTCAATTGACCAGCTTAGTGCCCAGCTCAAGTCAATAAGCGGAATGCGTGCGACAATAGGTTCTTTTATTAATCGCTTGGAATACACGATTAATAACATAGCCTCTCTTGAGTACAACACCCAAGACGCAGAGAGCCGCATACGCGACACAGACTTCGGAAAAGAAACAACCAACTTCACCAGGAACCAGATACTGGTGCAGAGTGCGACGAGCATGTTGGCTCAAGCGAACTCGTTGCCGCAAACGGTTCTCGGATTGCTTGGCTAATTTTTACCGTAGGGTTAAAGGCCTCCCGCTTCGGCGGGGGGTCTTTTTTATTTAGGTTGCTTTTTAATCGGCTGTTTTTGTAAGCGTAAGGTGTTTAACTACCCAGGCCCAAGTGCGAACAGGCAAAAAGAACAATGCGTAGATACCAAGAGTGACAATGCTTAATAACCACCAGATGATGAATTTACCAAACAATTGCGTTCCTGTTCCATCGAAATTGACTTTTTGACCGTCTATTACAGTGTTGTTTGTATAAAACTTCACTAACAAACAAATTGCCCAAGGTGTCGCGAGACCCAAGGTAATCGTAATCAACAGACTTGCGCCAAGGCCATATATAAAGCATTCTAAAACGCCGCCCGTAAATTTCGATTTTGATTTTTCTTCAACATCTATAACTTCTGTCATAGCATCTTCTCCTAAAGGAGCCTTGTGAGGTATTCCTTTCGACACCGTGCCGAAAAGAACAAAGCGAAAACGGGTGGCTCCACTAACCCGAAAACAGCTTTATTTTGGTCAAGGGTAAATATAGATTTTTTCAGGACGAACGGTTCTCGGATTGCTTGGCTAATTTTTTCTATATTTGTAATAACAGATGGAGGACAATGTATGAGTGCTACTATTACAATTCGCATGGATGAGAAGCTTAAAAAGCAGAGCGAGCGAGTTTTCAAAGATATGGGACTTAATATGACAGTTGCTTTTACAATTTTTGCAAAAGCAGTTGTCAGGCTAGGAAAAATCCCATTTGAAATATCAAGCGACCCTTTTTACAGTGAAGCAAATCAAGCAAGATTACGTAAAGCCATTGCGGATTTAAATACTGGCAAAGGTAAAGTTCATGAGTTGGCAGAGGTAGCTAGTGCTTAAAATTTGGCAAGACGAAGCTTGGGTAGATTACTTATATTGGCAAACACAAGATAAAAAAACGTTAAAACGAATAAATTTGCTGATACTAGATATTGATAGAAATGGCTACGAAGGCATTGGTGAGCCGGAACCGCTTAAATATGAATTTACCGGATGGTGGAGTCGCAGAATAGATTCCAAGAACAGAATAGTGTATCGCATTCAAGACGGCAAAATGGAAATTGCACAATGCGGCAGTCATTATAGAGATAAGTGAAATTTCATCACCGTTATCCCGATTTGAATGCTTTGCCCTTCTTTCAAAACGCTTTTTTCTTCAACTTCCATTCCGTCTATGGTTGTGCCGTTGGTGCTGCCCAGGTCTTCCAAAAAAAAGGTTCCGTTTTCGGAAAAAATTTTGCAATGCTTGGCAGAAACAAATTCGTCCGTCAAGCACAAATCGCAAGAAGGCTCGCGCCCAATCAGCAAACCCGCATCCGGAATTTGCACGGTTCGCCTGTCTTCTTCGGGGTAGAGGATGGATATCTGGGGCATAGAACCTAATGGCTAATAAAATCGGCAAAAAATCTATACCACTCTGCTATAACATCATTTTTATTTGTCTCTATATATTCCAATGCAGCGGACAATTCCTTTGCAGACAAGTTTCCATCATTATTAGCAACTTCTAATGAGCCATCAGGTTTAATCCAAACTTTTGTTGAATTTTGTTCTTGTTTTCCTTTGCTTACGTGAATATGTATAGGCTCCAATTTATTTCCGCTAAATTCGTTTGACCAAAAAAAGAAAACGAGTCCGAGATAATCCATTAAGACTTTAGGCATTCTAATCCGCCTCCTTTTTGTGCATATTCCCAAATTAAAAAGGAATTGTTCTTTAAGTATCTTTTCAATTGAAGCAATTCATTTTGGCTAAACCCAAATGTTTTGCTAAACTCAGCAGAGGGCAGTTCTCCCTCTGCAAAATCAAATTCCCTATCGTTAGGGCGTTCAAAATATATTCTGACCTTGCGTCCAAAAGCCGTATTCTCCATATCGGAATGGGTAAGAACAATATTGTTCATGGTTGAAAAGTAATGTTTCATCATAAAAGAATATAGAAATTAAAAAAAAGACATTTAAAGTATGCGATGAACAATAACAAAACTTGGCCGATCTTATTGTTCAAGGTTCTATCTAAAGGCTCCGGCACAGAGTCGAAAAATTAAAAATGGGGACTGCTCACTCATGAAGGATACAGAAAAAACCACTTTATTGAACAAAATTGGGATATAGATTTTACATTTTTTTATAAAAAAGCTATTTTATTTTTTGTTAACTTTATAGGGCAAAAGGAGATTCAAAATGGATGAAATCAAAGAAAAAATGTACAAGCAGGTGTTTGAAAAGGCTGAGAATTTGTGCAAAGACACAATAAATCAAATAGTCTTTCTTGCCTACTGCGCAAGACGAGAAGGCCTCGTCGCCCTTGAAGAACGCCTTGAAAAAAATCCTCTCACAGTCACTCTCCTGAGAGACGGCATTTATCTCGCTGAGGAAGGTGCGCCCCAAGAGTTAATAGATGTATATATTCATTATATAAATATATACACAAGCATAGTTTCGGTGGGGGTCAGGGGCCTTAATGTCGGAGAGAATCCAAAAGTCTTAAGGATGCAACTGAATGCCATATTGCGGAAAAACATGATAAAAGACGACATTGCAGAAGAAGATAAAGAGCTTTATGAACGTTTGCGGACTTACATGGAGAATTGCAAGTATCCTGTTCCAAATGACGGGATAATAGACATATATTTTCGCCCCTCCGACCATTATTGGTGCCCTGTTAAGAACGGATTGGCAAACGATATAATATTGGTAGATAGATCTACTTACCATCATCTTGACAAATACAAGGGGCAAGCCGTAGAGGAACTGCTAAAAATGGAAGAGTTTAAAAAATATATTTTTGATGAAACTCAAAAACTCATACGGCAGGAAGAAGAAACCTTTCTTCAATGGGAAAAAGACGAAATGCTCAAAAATATGCAGGGAGCTTACATATCTACTTGCACTAAATACGATACGGGGGATTTCTTTAATTATTATTGCATTGAAAACGGATGTTTAGAATGTTGTGAAAAACCGAATGACAATTTATCAAAATTGCTTAAATACAGAGGGCGAAGCGTAGAAGATATATTGAAGTCCGAAGATTTTAAAAAGGATATAGAAATTCCGCAAATCATCCGTCTTGACGAATGCGAGAGTACGCATAAATTTATGCGGGAAAATGCAGAGAGCTTGCCGGAATGGGCTGTTGTGACGGCGGAATATCAAACCGGCGGGCATGGGCGGCATGGGCGGGCGTGGGTTGCTCCAAGGGGAAAAAATCTCTGCTTTAATGTTCTTTTGCCGGCAAAAAATTTGAAACCGGAATTTTACGCTCCAACAACGCAAATTGCCGCCATAACACTGGCAAATATGTTGAGAAAAAACAGCATAGACGCAAAAATTAAATGGCCAAACGACATATTGGTGAATAGACAAAAAATTTGCGGGATAATTTCGGAATTGTTATCCCATGCCACAAAAATATCGCTGGGCATTGGCCTTAACGTGAACACGGAAAGTTTTGCAGGGCTAGACCGCCCGGCTACCAGCATGTTTATGGAAAAAGGGAAAACTTTTGATAGGGATGTGCTTTTGCAGGAATTTTTGGCAAATTTCAAAGAAAATTTTGAGCTTTTATGCAAAGAAGGATTGCTGCCTTTCATTGAAGAGTGGCGAAAAATGGGTTGTTTTGTGGGGGAAAGAGCAAAAATTTTAGAAGGAAGTGCGGTTTTGGAAGGCATAATTGAAGCGGTTCAGAACGATGGTTCTCTGCTTTTCAGAACGGAGAACGGTTTAAAAACAATTTGGAGCGGGGATTTGGAAATATGATATTTTGGGAGTTATCTACAATGTTCAGCAGAAAATTTATTTTACAAATTCCATTATTGCCTTGCCAAAGTTATCATAAGCAACTTTGAGTACGGCGGCAATCCCTATAAATCTAAAAGCAATCTTGATTCTATACTTGGCGGCTATAAATGCGGTGTTTCCCATGTTTTTATGTTGATGCTCATCCCATCTCAAATAAGCCAAAAACGCTTTTATGAAATATCCGACCGTTTCAATGTTCTTTTCCGAATCGGAGGATATTTCTATTTCCTTTCTTTTCGCTTCCCATAATGCAACTTCCGCATAGGCCTGTAATTTGGAATAAATTTTTACATATTCTCCGTTGGAAATAAAATCAAGTGCTTTTTTAGGAACACAGCGATGTCGCTGAGATATGAATTCCTGCAACCAGAAACAATTTAGTTTCAAAATATCTAAAACACCCCTGCGGGTATGACTCAATGCTTTATCCCAATTATTATCCGCATCTTCTTCATCAATAAAAAATCGCATAAAATGATCATAAGCCATTCTGTATTCATTATATACTTGCAAAGGAATAGTATCAAATCTTGATTCATAATATGCTATAAAATATCTGAGCGAAAAATTATAATACAGAAGTTCCCTGTATTTCTCATAGTCGGGTTTAACCTGAAGAACGGTGTGCATATATTTATCGAATTCATTTTTAAATGCATCGGTAGATTCAAAAACAACCGATAGCATTTCAACGACAGTATTTGAATTTTTCGTAGGTTCTTTCCAGCCTTTCTTGGCAATGAATTTGTCTAACTTGAATACTGCATCCTCAAGCCTCTTGTAAAGGCTCTGTAGTATATGGGAAACAAAAATAATGCTTTTGCGAAATAACTGCTTCAAAACATATTTCCTGTTTTTTATTTGTATAACAAAGGTGCTTTCGCTAGGATTTCGTCCATGCTGCGAGTTCTGGCAAGTATGTCCATAGGTCTGCCCTGTGGAATCACAGCCTCGGTTAAAGGGGTTATTTTTGCCTTTCTCATTGCACCGGGAGAAAGAACTTGACGGTCAATCTCGTCTAAATCCAAATCCATTAAAGTTCCGCTTTTCATAATGGAGAATATAGTAAATAAATCAACGGCAAGGCAATTATTTTCTACCTTGTCCCTATGACTTTTGAAGAAATTTTCGCAGTGGCAAAAGACCGCAAAGAAAAAATGCCGGAGGGCAAAAGCACAACCGAGCTTTTCAAAAAAGGTTCGCACGGCATAGGCAAAAAACTTGT
>JAISSJ010000102.1 GCA_031273195.1 Candidatus Fibrimonas sp. | reverse complement strand
GGGGCGGCAATGTGTACGGCAACGGCGGCGGATACCCGCAGGTCGAGGGTCTGCACCGCAAGGTGGTGGGGCGTTTTGGGGCAACCGCCATCAGGGCGAAAATCGTGGCGAAAAGGGCGACCGCAAGGGTCGCCCCTACAATCGTCCACCGCACACCAATGACGTGATCGCAACACAATGTAGGGGCGACCCTTGCGGTCGCCCTTTTGCAACGTCGTTTGACCATTTGCGATGATGTTTGCCACGTTTTCACCAATTTTTGCCATATATGGGGCATAATATAGAAATATTTTGCGGGGTTGTCAAGGGGGAAATTCTACTGCCTGCATACCAAGCTCCTCAAATATATAAGGCTGGCCCTAATCCAACCGATATAGATTAAGCCCGTTTGGGAATTTTTTGGCTTTTCTCCATGAAAACCAACTCCACACCGTCAGCCGCTGGCTCCCTCTTAAACTCCCTATACCCGCTCCTCTCATAAAACCGTATATTATTCTCGCTCTTGCTGCTCGTAAACAACTCAAACACCTTATCCTCAAAAAACATTTCTATTGCGTTCAACAAACTCGTTCCTATCCCCCTGTTCTGATAATCGGGATGCACAATGAGCTTATCCACATAAACACGACCGCCTTCTTCATAAGCACGAACAGAACCGATGATTTCTTTACTCTCATCTTCCAGTTTCAAAATGATGCTTTTGGCAAACTCACTTTCCAATTCTTCCTGCGTTTGCGTAAGCGGCCGTATGGAAAAATTGTTCAGCAATTTTGCCTCGCTCAAAAAAGATAATTTTTGCAGATTCAATATTTTCTGCAAATCTTCAAAAATGGCTCTCTTTATCTGTCTCATTTTACCTCAAAATCCTCCGAGTGAATCAATCAAGTTGCCGGTTGTTAAGGGTAATTTAGAATTTTCTATATTTATTTTCATGAAAAAGAAGCCTTCTAATTCAAAACGTAGCGCACGTAAAAGAAACCCTGCCTCGCCTAAGGAACACAGCGGCTGGTGGGGTGATGGTCCTGTATTTGTATTTTTGTACAACAAACGCAAAAAAGAAGCCTTAACCAACGGCAGCGCTAAAGAAATCCTGAAATTTATAGAAGACTCCGAACACGTTTTGCACGAGTCAGAAGCTCTGCGAATAATAAGAGTCGATAATGAATATTCGCATCCGGTTCTCTTTGTTGATACGGGAAAAGAAGCCGGTTTGGACTTGCTTGACCATCTGCGCATGGCCGGCTATCGCTTGGCTAAATGGGCGGAAAACAATTCCGTTAAAACCCTGCTAATCCCGCCGCTTAAAGAAGATTCGGAAAAAAAGAGAAGCGCGATTTTAGAGGGACTTTGCCATGCAAGCTACACCTTTGACAAATACAAAATCAAAAAGAGAAAAAAAGCGGATATTGAATACCTGTTCGCAGACGATATGGAAATAGACGGAAACGCACTCCAAATCATGTTCTCCGGGCTTGACCTGGCTAAAAATCTTATAAATGAACCCGGTGCCTCCCTAACCCCTGCAATTTTTGCAAGCATAGCCCAAAGCGTAGCCCAAAAACATGGGCTTGCCATAAAAATCCGCAGAACCAAGGAATTGGAAAGGGATGGCTACAATGGAATTTTAACCGTTGGGCGAGGCAGCAAAAACGAGCCGGCAATGGTCACTCTCAGCTACAAGTCCAAACACCTGAACCTGATTCGCTTGGCTCTTGTGGGCAAGGGCATAACTTTTGATACCGGCGGCATAAGCTTAAAGCCCCAAGACAAAATGCACGAAATGAAATGCGATATGTCCGGCGCCGCAATAGTGCTGGCTGCCATTCAAATTATAGCAGAGCTTAAACTCCCGATAAAGGTGGACGCAATTCTGTGCTTGGCGGAAAACCGCCCCGGAGAAAATGCGATGCTGCCGGGGGATATTTTTACGGCAAAAAACGGAAAATCCGTTATGGTTGAAAACACCGATGCGGAAGGCAGGCTTGTTTTAATAGACGGGCTTATAGAGGCGGCAGAGCTTGGCGCAACCCATATTATAGACATAGCGACGTTAACAGGAGCTATACGCCGCGCGCTTGGAACTTCCATCGGCGGGCTTTTCAGCAATAGCGAGGGGCTTTCCCTGACCATAAGAGAATCCGGTGCGGAGAACGGGGAAAAATGGTGGAGAATGCCGCTGGACGAGGAATATGCCGAAGGTTTAAAAGACAAGGTTGCCGACCTTCGCAACATAACAGACGATGGCCCAGGTGCCATAACCGCCGCCTTGTTCTTAAAGGAATTTGTGAAAGAGGGTTTGCAATGGGCGCATTTGGACATAGCAGGCGTTGATTTCACGGCAAACGGTTATAAGTACACCGAGCACGGCGCAACAGCTTTTGGATTAAAAACCATAGTGGAAACTGCTAAGAGATATGCAACTGACTACTATGCCCAAGATTAAAGGAGGCTATTATGTTTGGAGAGACTGATTCTTTGCCGATTTTATCGCTGCGAGCTTTCAGGCAGCCCGGTTTTAAAGGTCTTTTTCATCGGAAGAACGATGAATGGATTCACTATGACTCGGAAAATTTGCAAAACAGCATTTATTTTTTGAGCCTCGCCTTGCGTGAAATAGGGGTTGGCAAAGGGGTTGGGGTTGGGATAATTGCGCCGAGTTCCCCGCAATGGCTTTTGATTGACATTGCAACGCAGATTTGCGGCGGATACGTTGTCCCCCTGTTTTCAAATATATCTTCCGAGCATTTTAAATTTCAAATTGAAGAGGCCCATGTAAAAGTTCTGGCTATAGATTCTTGGGAAGCTCTTTCTCCGGAAATTTACCCGCTTGTGAACTCCATAAGCGCTCTGGTTCACTTTTCTCCCCTTCCGGACGGGGTGCGCCATAAAAACTCGTTTTCCTGGAATGATTTTATAGAAAAAGGAAAGAGAATGGATTCGGAGGCGGAGCAGCAGAAATATGCTGAGCGAACGGAAAATATAGCAGGCGATGAAATATTTTCCATTATTTACACCAGCGGCTCAACCGGCACTCCCAAAGGCGTTCCCTTAACGCAAAGAAATATGGCTTTGCAACTCATGGCTATATCGGAATTTTTTCCTGTTAAGACAGATTATGATATATGCATGAGCATTTTACCGATTGCCCACGTATTTGAGCGAATGGTGGTTTATTATTTTTCCTGTTGCGGTTTGCCTGTTTATTTTGCGGATAGCCCCAACAATGTTGGAAAGTACTTGCCGGAAATTCGCCCAAGCATAATGACCGTTGTACCGAGAATTCTGGAAAAACTCTACGAAAAACTCATAGACGGAGCGAACAAAAAACCCTGGCCTGTAAAATGGCTGGTGAAATACGCCATAAACAAAGCCAAAAACACAGACCCTAGCGAAAAGAGCTTGCGAAATACCATTTGGGACAAACTTGTTTATTCAAAAATGCGCGCTGCGCTTGGCGATAATTTTTATCTCCTGGTATCAGGAAGCTCCGCTTTAAGCACTCCCGTCAACAGATTTTTGAGAAACATAGGTTTGTCGCTATATGAGGGTTATGGATTAACGGAAACTTCCCCTGTTATCTCTGCGGAATGCCCCGGGAATAAAAAGATGGGTTCGGTTGGCAAGCCGTTGCACAGTTTAGAGGTAAAAATTTCGCCGGAGGGAGAAATTCAGGTTAAGGGGCCAAGCGTGTTCAGCGGGTATTTTAACCGCCCGGATTTAAATCACGAGGTTTTTACGGATGATGATTTTTTTCGCACGGGAGACAAGGGCTACATAGACAAGGACGGCTATATCTGGATAACCGGTCGTTTAAAGGAGATGTTCAAAACAAGCACAGGCAAATATGTAAGCCCAATTCCAATTGAGCAGGCCCTTTGCCAGCGGGCCTTTATAGAAGCCGCCCAGGTTTTTGCAGAAGGGAAAAAATTTACATCTGCGATTTTGTTTTTGAACCGGGACATAGTGAGAAACAGATTAAGAAAAAACGAGCAGGAATTTGACCCCGAAAAAGCCTTGAAATCTCAAAGGTTAAATGCCGATTTGCAAAAGCACGTGGATAATGTGAACAAACGCCTGAACGAGTGGGAAAAAATTAAAAAGTGGAAGGCTGTTTTTGCCACATTATCACCGGAAAGCGGGCTTTTAACGCCAACATTAAAACTTCGCCGCGGTGTTGTTGAAAAGAGATACGAAAAAGAAATAAACGAGATGTATGAATAATAAGCTGGATGAGATTTCCCGCATTCGCCTTGCAGAAGTTCGCGGGCGCGTGGTGAAAATCATAGGTCTGGTGGTTGAATGCGAAGGCCCGAATGCAGCCATTGGCGAGCTTTGCACTATTGAACAAAACGGAAAAATTATTTGCTATGCAGAGGTTGTGGGGTTCAGGGAAACCAGAACCCTTGTTATGCCGCTCGGCTCGCTGGAAGGCATTAGGCCCGGAATGAGCGTTGCCGCAAAAGGCGAAACCTTAACCGCTCCTGTTGGTTACCAGCTTTTGGGCAGGGTTTTAGACGGCATGGGAAGCCCGATGGATGAGCTTGGTGAAATCAAATGCGAAACCTATCGCTCAATTTACGCAACCCCTCCCTCCGCCATGCAAAGAACCCGCATAAAAGAACCCATGTTCACCGGCCTTCGCGCCATAGACGGCTTTTTGACCATAGGGCGCGGGCAGAGGATGGGAATTTTTGCAGGTTCGGGTGTTGGCAAAAGCGTTACTATGGGCATGATAGCGAGGAACTGCCTTGCGAAAGTCAATGTTATAGCCTTGATAGGGGAGCGAGGCAGGGAAGTAAGGGAATTCATAGAAAAGGATTTGGGGCCGGAGGGGTTAAAACGCTCCGTGGTTATAGTTGCAACCAGCGACCAGCCCGCCCTTGTTCGCCTGAAAGCGAGTTTTTTGGCTATGAGCATAGCGGAGTTCTTCAGGGACTCCGGCGAGGATGTGTTTTTTTTGATGGATTCCACAACACGCTTGGCAATGGCGCAGCGTGAAATAGGTTTGGCTGTTGGCGAGCCACCGGCTACAAAAGGCTATACGCCGTCTGTTTTTGCGTTTTTGCCCAAGTTGTTTGAGCGGGCCGGCAACAGCAATAAAGGCAGCATAACCGGTCTTTACACCGTTTTGGTTGACGGAGACGATTTGGAAGACCCCATCGCAGATGCCGTCCGCTCCATTTTAGACGGGCATATAGTTCTTTCCCGCTCACTCGCAAACAAAAACCATTACCCTGCCATAGATATTTTGGCAAGCATCAGCCGTTGCCGCACAGACATAGCAAGCCCGCAATTAAAAGAGCTATCCGCAACCCTTTTGCGAAGCCTTGCCGTGTATCGCAAAAACGAGGATTTGATAAACATAGGTGCTTACGCAAAAGGTTCCGACCCGGAGGTAGATGTTGCAATCAAAAGGCATGTAGCTTTGGATAATTTCTTGGTGCAGGGCATAGGCGAGAATTCAAAACACGAAGCCACAGAAGCCGCGCTAAAGGAGATAGCGGCGATTGTGTGAGGCCACAATCCCTTACCTTACCTCCACTGCCGGGCTTGCCATTCTCAACGCCGCATCCCACTCCTGCCTTATGCCTTCGTATTCGCCAGGGTCTGCAAAAACGGCGTCTGTTCGCCATTGCAAATTCAAATTGCAGGTGTTGGAGGCACACTTTTTGCCGTTGTCCAAAACCTTCATCTCAACAAACATATTTCTCGGCTTTTCGTTTTCCATTTTCAAGGAAACAGCACCTTTTGCAGAACTCACGGAAAGTGAGTAGTGAAACTTTGTCTCGTGCGGCATCCTTATGGGATGAAAACGCTCCTTTACCACCGGAAGACGCATCAGTGAACGCTCCCAAAGTGCCGGATACGGGTTGAACTGCGGTGAATTATAAACAATGGTGAGCACTAGCGGTTTCAAAAAATCTTCAACATTTTGCGACATAAAAGCCACAAGCTCCGCTGCTTCCAAACTCTGCGAAATCCATTTTGCAAAATACTCGCTTTGCTCCTTTTGGTCCCTTTGCAAAAGCTCGTTTCTTATTGCGCTGGCAAACTTGCCGGTAAAAACAAGGCTATCCTTGAAATGCCCAATGCCCTTTTCATCTATGCGCAAACGATGAAACAAAAATGCCTCGTGCTCCTGGTTAATTTCCAAAACAGGCGTGAGCGTTGAATAACTGGAATCTCCTTTTATAACCAATGCAACCCTGCCTTCCAAATCCAGCGGAATGGGACGGCGGTTGCTCACCTTGTCGCTTGGGTCTATCCAAAGCTCAGGATTGTCCTTTGTAGTCGGCACATATAGAATTTCATGGTTGAACTGCTGAATGGAAGAAATGGCCTCGCTTCCGGCCTCATCCAGATGTATCAAAGCCAAGTGGCTCTTAACCCCTATGGCGGCGAGCATCTCTTGGAGCAGCAAACTTTGGTCTTTGCAATCGCCCTGTTTTTCCTGCAAGGTTGCAAGCGCAGTTTTTGGGATTAGCGAATGGCCGCCAAAACCTCTGGGAGTATATTTTATGGTTTTACGCACCCAGTCGGAAATGGCATATATTGCGTTCAGCTTGCTTTTTGTGCCGGCAACCTCAAAAGCCTGTTCCCTTACAGGAACGGAATTTTTGTACTGGTGCTGAACCAAATTGTGATAACGCCCGCCTTCCTCGTTCCAGTAAAGTTTTGCCGCAAGCACCACCCCGCTTCCGAAATCCCTATAAGCCGGCATATACGGTTCCTTGTGCACAACAACCGGATTGTCAAACCGCCATTCTATCCCATTGGAAAATCCCGCTCGCTCCACATCTCCGTATTCGTCAAATAATATTTTTGTAGTGTCTGCGTAAACCTTGAATATGCTTCTCCCAACCGGATACTCACGGCTGAATTTATAATCGGTGTAGGGAACGGAACCGTCTGCTTTTATAGCGGAGCGGCTCGCCATGTAAAAAATAAAATCCCCGACCGAAAGTTGCAAAGGCAAATGCACTGTTTGCGCCTCGTTGCCGTGAGCGTTTGCCGTTGCGTAGGTTATATAGGCGTTCTTTGGGTTCCAGGAAGATTTCAATTTGAAAGTGGAATCGTAAACATCAAGGGCATTTATATAAACCCTGTCCATGCCCGGCAAAAAATCTTTTGTAATCTCGCTGAACAACTGAACGCCACCGGCATTTAAAACCTGCAGCAATCTCTGCTCTGTGCTTACCCAAGGCTGGCCTGCGGTTATTTTCACGGTCTCCTGCAAATAATGGGCCGCAACAGGATAGTCCTTTATCTTGCTCAAGGAATCCAAAACCAATTTTTTAATGTTTGTCGGTTTAGGCTCTGCGGGTTCTATGGCCTTTTGAATAGCCTTCAAATCCGCCTTGCCCAAAAATGCCTTTGAAGCGGAAAGATAACTCTTTGCGTCTTCACTCTCGCTGTTCAACGCAAGCACTTGATTTAGAGTTTGCTCCGCCCCTTTGTAGTTTCTCAAATAGAAAAGGCTTTTTCCCTTTGCCAAAAGCAGGTTCGCATTTTTTTTGTCTTTTGCCAAGGCATCTTCGCTCACGGAAAGAGCTTCTTCGTAGCGGTTTAGGAAAAATAACACTTCCGTGTAAATCAAAGCCAGTTTTGAACTCACGCCGAATTGCCTTTTCACGTCCATGAGCAAATCCGCTGCCTCGCTGTAACGGTTTAACCCCATAAGGGTTCTTGCAAAATAAATTCCCAGCCGCTCGGTTGGCCGTTTTTCGTAAAGTTTCTGCGCAATCTCTAGAGAAGCGGCTCTTTGCCCCAGCCCCCACAAGGCATCGCTCAAATTTATATTCGCTTCTTCGTCAAGCGGCATTTTTTCAAGTGCGAGTTCCGAATATTCCTTTGTCTTTTTGAAATTATAAAGGGATTTGTGCATGGAACTCAAAATATACAGCAGCTTCCCGCTCTGCCTAACCAAATCCATTTGCGTTTCAAAATGGGAAATTCCGGGGCCATACAAATTTTTCAACTGATACACAAAACCGCAGTTTATCAGATAAATAGTATCCCTGTTATCCATTGAGTTTGCCCGTTCAAAATAACTGAGTGCTTCTATGGGTTTATCTTCCACCAACCTCAAAAGCCCTATTAAATTCACTATCCTCGCACTGAATTTCTGAATTTTTGCATTGCCACCCTTGTCAAAGTTTTTTTCCGGTTTAAGCCCGTTCACCGCACGTTCCATTTCGTTTTTGAACTTGTTGTACAAAATTCCCTGCGCCCAGGAGATTGCCATAATCGCACGTCCACCCCCAAAAAAGAATTTCCCCTTGTAGTTAAAATCGTAGCCGCCGGAAACAAACACAACATCAAAATTCCAAATGCTCTCGCCGCCGCTGCTGCTTTTTTTAACGGAGATGTTTTCCGTACCGGGCGTAATGCCATGACGCATCAGCATTGCGCTGAACACGTCTTCCGCATTCAAAAAATTCATGTCTATCAAGGCACCGTAAATAAAAAACCCGAGTTCCTCGCTTGCATTCACCAACGCCAAATCCGCATCCCGGTTCATCTCCGCCATGCTCTCCCAGTTGTGCCAAAGGGTATCCTTAACGCTCCATTTAAATCCGAGAGAAGCGGAGGCATATTCCTTCACCGTTTCTCTGCCTATTTTTGTTTCAACGGAATCCGAGCCAAGCCCCCAAGACGCATCCAGTTCGCCGCTTTCACCCGCAAGCTCAACCTGTTCCAAATGTTTGCTTGCGGGTTCCTCCGCTTGTGAAGCGGAATCTTTTTTTGCCGCCTGTTGAGAAGCACAGGAAAATAAAACCAAGGCGACAGCCAAGGCGAAAAAACGGAGCATAACTATCCTTCGTTCTCCAGGCTGTTGAGCAAATCCTCTTGGGTTCTCATCAAATTGCGGAGCTTTATAAAGTAGCCTACCCGTATTTGCTTTAAGCGGTCTATTTCCGCATGCAAGTCGCTGGCTTGGCTCTTTATGGCATCAACTTCTCTCTCTGCGCGCACTTTTGCTTCCGCAATTATTGACTCCGCCTCGTTATGCGCCTTAGCCTTTATTTCGTCCAAGGCTCTCTGCACCGTATAAACGGCTTCGGTAAGGCTTTTTTCCAGCCTGCGATAATCTTCAACGGTTTTTTTATCGTTGTTTATGGTCTTGAGCAAGTCTGCCCGCTCTACCAGCAGATTTTCAAAAGTAGTGGCAACCTGGTTTAAGAAAGCCTGCACCTCGTCTGGGTCAAGGCCGCCCAGCTTTTTTCCACTGAATTTTTGATTGCGAATATCTAAGGGTGTTAGGTCCATAGGGGGAAAGTAGAAAATACTAAGTTGCCGTTAATCGCAACTTGGCGAAACTCGCATTTGCCCTTTTGGAGTCTGGTATGCCTCTGGCCGAGGCTAAACGGAAATTCGGCTTGGGAAACTAAGCCGGCTTGCCCTTACAATGAAACTAATCTATACTTGCTATTACATAAGCCCCGTTGCTTGTAGATGTTCTGAATAATATTTTAATCAAGTTAAAAGGCCTTCTTTTATAAATTCATCTATCTCTGTTACAAAATGCTCTGGAGATTCTATGTGCCAAATAAAATATGAACTTTTTGCAAAATCCCAAATATTAAATTTATCAAATAAGGCAATAACTTCTTTGCCCATCATATTTTTCTTGTTTCTATAATACTCAATAACAAATACCAAAAATTCATTTTCCTTGCTCATGATTGTTCCTCCGGGTAATCTACTTTGATTAATTGATGTTTGAATTTGGGGTATTCTCAGCTAATTCTCTTAATTCTCGCAATTTATTTTCCAATAAGGCTTTGTCCGGCAAATGCAATTTATATTCCTCGCCCACAAAAGAAAAATCTTTGCCAAATTCAAGAATAAAATCCTTTAAATTTGAAACAATGGCTTTTCTCAATATTAGACCATCCAATTTCTCTCACCAGTGGTGAGAGTTTTTTGTTGCCTTTGTATGTTTCGTAAAATTGCTTCATTCTCCATATATTTTGGGCGGAAAAACCCTTGATGCCGAGATATTTCCTTTGGATAAAATCGGCAAATTCATTTACAATGGATTTTCCCCAAGCATTTGACTTTACCTTTTCGCTTATATATTTTCCTATTTCCCAATACATGGAGATGAGTTCGTGATTGACGGCTCTAAAGGCGTTTTCTTTTGCCTTTTCTATAATAGACAAAATTTCATTGAAATCGGTTTCTATAACCTGTTTTTTGCGAGTTTTCTTTTGCACGGATTGTAAGGTAGAAAATTCGTCCGCACCTTGATTAGCCTGATTAAAGGATTTTCTTGATTTCTCAACATTATTTTAAACATTCATGTTAATCCTTTAATATCCATATTTTTTTAGCTCCCTTTCGAGTTCCTTTTCTATTTTTTGCATTTCAATTTTATATTGTTTGTCAATTTTTTCATATTGCCTATCTAACCATGTGAAATACATAATACCGACAATAACTGAAAGAATAACACTCCAAATCACGCCCTTTATGCACGAACCTGCTTTTAACGGTTTTTCTCCTTTTATTATAAAATAGATGACAAGCCCAACATACGGAAAAAGAAAGCCTAACAAGGCAAATCCAAAACTAGGTTCATCTCTTAAGTATTGAGCGAATTCAGATTCTTGACTAAAAATATTGACATTTACGTTAGGTTCTCTTTTTCGTTCTATAGCTTGAATTAATTGCGGTAAATTAGCATTAGAAGTTTCAGGATTTGAAACTATTTCGATGCTCTGCGGCGTTCCGCAATCCATACAAAACTTTGAATCGTCTGCGATTTGATGTCCACACTCTTTGCAGTACATATTTACTCCTTTCGCTTTTAACCCAGCGAATGTTTTTCCCCGTTCCTGTTCACTCCGCCGAACCATTCGAGGAAGTCAGGGTTTGGTCGGTTCGCACCACTATGGCACAATTCTTTATATTCGCCGCTTGCCTTCGGCTAACGGCGGCGGCAAGGGTGCAAGCATCCCAGCCGCTTAGTCCTGGACGCAACGCACAGAAAACAAGGAAGACTTGCTGCGGTTGCCCCAGTAGGCGCTGTCGTAGATGTAGCCCATGCCCCGGTAATAGGCGCGGCTGCTATTGTACTCATTGGCACTCCACCAGTCGCCGTTGTCGCCGACACTGCCGAAACTGCCATCCGAATAGCCGTTGCCGCCCGGCAGGGCCGAAAAGCCGAACTCGTCCGTGCCGTTGCCACTAAACAAAATAATAACACGGCGGTTCCAGCCGCTCTTGGCTTTCAATTTTTTCCCAGCCACTTTTTCACCGCCAACTGCCTTATCCAACACTTCATATTCGCTTTTGCGCGGCAAATGCCAGCCGGAAGGACAAGAATTTATAGCGGTATTCCAATCATAAAGGCGACCATATTTCTCGCAATTCTCCGGCTTGTTGCCGTAACATTTGCTGCCGCTCGCATTGTAATTCAAATTCTCCGCCATCCAAGTTTGAGAGCCTATTTTGACCTTTTCGTATTTCCTGCCATCTCGCAAATCTGTCAGTACTTCGTCACTTATGCTACTGGCAACGAGAGGTGAAGCTGTTTTGTATTTCCTGCCATCTTGCAAATTTGTCTGTACGTCGCTTATGCTACTGGCAACGGGAGGTGAAGCTGTTTTGCTTTCAAGGGCATTTCGAGCCTCGGAAAGAGCTTTTTGGGCATTGGAATGACTGGGATCTATTCGCAAGGCTGATTCGTAATCCGCAATCGCTCTGTGGCGGTCTCCTTTTTTACCATACACATTACCTCTCCAGTAATATGCCGCCGCATAATTCGGATTCAGCCGTATTGCTTCGTTAAAGTCAGATACGGCTTTGTCGTAGTCTTCTTTTTCTTCATACTCAATGCCCCTCTTGTAATACGCCTCCGCATCATTCTTCGCTTCGCTTATTTCGCCGCCAATGGGAACAGCACCCGGTATTTTCATAAAGCTATCGGGAATTTTTTTCTCCATAATGGTACGCAAACTGTTAATGTTTTTTGCGGATTCTACGAACTTGTCAATAAGCCCCGAAGTGCTCACCTGATACAACTCAAAAGTCACTGTCAAATCCGAGCCAAATTTCCCAAAGCGGCATTGTGCAACATAATCAACCATCGCCTTTCTGCCCAATTCTACAATGCATGAGACTTCTTTACATTCCTTGACATAACTATCAACCCCGCCCAAACGCTTGAATACAACCTCCTGCGGAAAAACCTCAAAGTTGCTTTTGGGCAAAGTTTTGACGGCTATCTCCTGTGCCTTGTTTGTGAAAAAATCCAATTCGTTAGCATTGAGAAGTCCGTCAGACGGCAGCACGGCAACTGTTTGCTTCGCAGCAAAAACCGCTTGAACACCGACAACCATGACGAGCAAGAAAAAATTTATTCGCATTTCGGCCTCCATTCATTGATTTCCCTTTCCCATTTCCCCCAAAAATCCGCCGCCTTGAAAGAATCCTTTGTCTTTTCCAAAGCCAAGTCCTGCTTTTGGTGCGAATTCTCAATTGCACTCTCCAAAAGCAAGATTCCTGCAAAAATTGTATGTAGCTGATGCCAGCTCGTTAAGTGGCTTAGTGTGATTGGATTGATTTTCATCACTGATACTCCTTTGTTTGGGGTTGTTTTGTGGTCTTGAACGTGTGTAATGCCTTCCTGCGGGCAGGATTGGGGGTATTGCACGTGTGCAATGTGCAACTGCGGGTTGGATTGGCAGTCGCACAGGTTTGCGATACTAGCTTGTTTCCGTGGATTTGTGCTTTGCACCTGTTTTCTGCGTCCAGAACGGAGCGTTTGCCTCCATCGCACGGGTGCAGTGAGCAGTGCATAGGGGGGGGGGGGGGGGGGGGGGGGGGGGAAAAAACACCCCGACCTAGGGGTGGGGGGTGTGGGGGGGGTGAGGGTTTTGGGGGGTGGGGGGGGGGGGGAGGCGGG
>JAISSJ010000086.1 GCA_031273195.1 Candidatus Fibrimonas sp. | reverse complement strand
TCTTTTAAGCCGGTGGTATCTTCAAACACCTGCAACTCGGCAACCGAGCCTCTAATGCGAATAACTTCGCTTTTTAAGCGGGTTCCGTTTTCCAGCAAGGCGTAAGCCACCTCGTTTTGCACAACGGGTTGTTCAAAGCGGACTCTCAGCAAGTTGCTGTTCACGCCTATTATTTTTCCGATATTTGCCATAAGAACTTATCCTTAGTTAGCGACCTCGTGGTCGTTTGCTTTAATAACACTTTCTACTGCCGCTTTGCCTGCTTTGCCGTTCAAGGCTGCCAAACGGTTATTTATCTGCAATTTCACAATATACGCATACATTTTCGCTTCTGAAAAGTAATCTAAACCTGCAATCTCGTCCACTACGTGCCAGTGAATACGTTCAAGAGCCAGCTCCCTGTCAAAGGGATTTTGAATATTCATGGCATCTGCGATTTTTTGGCGCAAATACACATGGCAACCAAAATGAGGACGCTCGGAAACCCGAACTTCACCGCTTTCCCACTTGGATGCCCGAATAGCAGCAGTGATGTTCCTTATTTCCGTTAAAACATTTACATAATCAAAGGTAAAGGGATGGGAGCCTAGGGTACCGGCTACCACAGCATCAAAGTCGTTTAGATCAACACCCTCATTGCCTTCGCAGCGACGGCGCAACTCCTCAATTGAAAAAGGAGCCTCTGCCCCAAGCTCCAGGGCCGGCAAACTTGTAAGCAAATAGGTTACCATTGTGCTTAATCCTTTATGGCGTTTTGAACGGCTTTTGCGAGTGCCGGGCGGAGAATTGCCGAAAGTGCTTCTGCTATCGCTTCTTTGCTCCAGTCGTGGCTAACCTTGCCGTTTTCAAAGGAAAGGCGGAAACCTCCGTAAATGCCGCCATCGCTCTGAACATTGACACCGGCTCCGAGTTTCTTTTGGAACTCGCCGGTGACAAAAGAGCTAAGTTTTTTAGCATCGTTCTCGGATAAAGAAACGGTTGCGGACTTGCCCGCATAGCCGTTTGCAAGCGTTAAGAGCAGTTGCTGCACAAGCTCCGGGGTCAGGGCCTTGTCCACATTTAGCTCCAAAAGCCCAAGCACGGCTTTTTTCACATCTTCGCTAACGGTAAGCACCACGTCGCGAGCCGCCTGTTCAAGGGTCTTTTCGCTACGCTCGGCATAAGCCAGCGAGTCTTTATCGGCCTTTTCAAGTTTGGCTTTTGCTTGCGCTTCTGCCTCCTTGACTATTTGAGCCGCCTTAGCCTTGGCCTCAGACTCTATTTTTGAAGCCTCTGCCTTAGCCTTGTCCACGGCCTCAGTCTTAATTTTGTTTATCAAATGCTGCAAATCTTCTGCCATAATTTATCTCCAAGCTAGTGTAATATAGAAAAATAAAAAACACATATATTAACGATTCTTATAAGCATCCAAAAGTTTATTTTGGCTGTAGCCGCTTATCCATTCATCAAGCTCGGTTATTATATCGGCTAATTGCTTCCTATTCTTTGCTTTCAGCATATCCAGAATCTTTTTCATGTTCGCATAGTTAAGGCTCCCCAGTTTTCTTATGATTTCGCTTTCGCTGAACTCGAAAATATTCTTGCAGGCAACGAAGCGAACCCCGCCTTGCGGATCATAATCCGAAGAATCTATTTCAAGTTCATCGTATATTCCGCTATTCTTTGAATTGATTAAAAGGCATTTATTGTTCAATACAGACACGCACACGCAGTATTTCGTATCACGGTATTCCAAGTCTTCGTTATCTGAAACGTCCAGAATAAACACATCGGATATAACCGTCATCACAATACCATGCGGTGAGCCACCCCTCGCAGGTCTTCCAGCACCCAGTCATGCTCTATGAAATCTTCAAACGGTATAGCCACGCTCGTGTTCGGGATATAGTTTTTCTTCCAGCAAGGTTCTTCGTGGTTTTTACCCTCAACCTCGGAAAAGCTCAGGCCTTTGTATTCATTGTAACCAAATTCCAGAGATTTCAGGTCGGTATCAGAAAGCCAGCCATCTTCGTAGGCTTTCTCAGCTACCAAGGCATCCTTGCCTTCCTTGTGAAAACCTATTCCTTTTTTATCGCTTTTAGCGATGCTGTATAAGTCCGTAGGCACCGTCCCGTGCTTCATGGCGTAATATATATCTCCCGTTATGGGGCATCCGTAATTGTTCAAACTGTGCTTCTCGGCGGCGAACAGCATTTTCCATATATTATACATATTGGACTCGCCCCGCTCTATGAGCCAAAGGACGCACTCAACCGCTTTCTGCATATTCATTTTGAACCGAATCTTATACACTTCTTAATAAATATAGTAAAATTCCCAGAATTTTTCTACCTTACCCCTCATGAAGACATCATACTCTACCCTGCTCCCCAAGCTCGGAATTTTTGCGAGCGCGCTTATATTTATGTTTGCAACTGCTTTTTTAACCGGCTGCGGCAAATCCGTAAAACGCATAGCTTCAGATTCTACAACTGATCTTTCCGGCAATTGGAACGATACCGACTCCCGCCTTGTAGCAGAAGAAATGCTCAACGATTGCCTAACTAAGCCTTGGTACCAAAATTCCTTACGTGCCAAAAGCGGCGCAATTCCGGTTATTGTAATCGGGCAAATTCGCAACCTTAGCTCCGAACATCTCAATACCAACACCTTTATAAACGACATACAGCGTGTTTTAATCAATTCCGGCAAGGTGGAATTTGTAGCAAACTCCGAAGAACGCCAACAACTCCGCAATGAAATCAACGACCAAAAAGGCAACGCCACGGACGAAACAGCCAAAGAACGCGGGCAAGAAACCGGCGCAGACATAATGCTCACCGGCTCAATAAACTCCATAGTTGACCAAAGCGGCGGAGAAACGGTAAAATTTTACCAGATAGACCTAGAGCTAATGGATCTTCAAAGCCACAAGAAACTTTGGATTGGCAATAAAAAAATCAAAAAATACATTGAGAAAAGCGCATTGAAGCTGTAATTTGATGAAATATTTATTCCTGCTATGTGCCATTCTCCTAGCCTCCTGTGCAAGCCCGGCAAAGCTAAGAGATGAAAAAATCGGCAAGCCGGTGGCGGTGGGCGACTATAGCACTGCCATAGCTGCCATTGAAAAGAACAAAAAAGACCTGTATAACTCGGAAGACGCTTTTCTTTTTGAGTTTGACCTGGGTGTTTTGCACCATTACAACCAAAACTACGAAGCCAGC
>JAISSJ010000054.1 GCA_031273195.1 Candidatus Fibrimonas sp. | reverse complement strand
TGACTGCTTCCATGAATAAACTCCTCCTTTTGGGTTGTTTATCATTAGACGGGAGTTTTTGGAAAAAAAATTTGACTTTCTGCATTTTGCAAACATATGTTGACGTTTTTCTGCATTTTATTTCTAAAATATGCGGAAATAAATGTTACTCATTCCTCTTCATGATAATCCAGTTTCTGAAAAACGGGTCGTCAAATTCATAACTTTTACCCTTTACAATATAACCGCGCGCTATTAGCCGCGCAAGCCCGCTGTAAATAGTGCTTTGAGGGAACGAAGCAGATGGCAGTTTTCCCTGCATTGCAAGGCTTATCAGGATTTTTTTGTCTGTTTTGCTGATTGTGTTCCAAAGCCGCTCATAATCGGTGTTGTGAATTGTTATTATGTCTTTTATAACAAGCGGCAATATGTCTTTTCTATATCTTTCCCTTTCCAAAAAAGAAAAGCAGTAAAATGCAAGCTGCTGTGTGTAATAAGGGTGCCGCTCTGTAAATTCCAAAATTTCCCTTGATATGGTCTCGCTTTTGCTTGTGATTTTGTCAAAACGATTTTTCAAGTAATCAAAAAAGCTGCCGTAAGGAATTTTGTCCAAAGCCATAAGGTAACCGAAGTGATAAAAAGGCGATTTTTTGCTCTCAAAAATGGCGTTCATCATGGATTCTAAGCTGCCTAAAAAAACATAATTCACGTCTTTGTGGTGCTGAATTACCGCTCTAAGCTGCTTGGGCAAATTTTTGTTCAAAAGCACAATATCCTGAAATTCGTCTAAAACAACAAGCGGCTTGTTGCCTTTTTTGCCCGTTTTTTCAATCAAGTTCAGAACATCTTCCAGCGGTGTAAATTTATTGCTTGCTGAGGGGGCAAAAGAGACTTCCATGCCTCCGGTTTGCGGATTCAATTCCAGCATTGGCACAATTCTGAAATTAGCCAGAAAATGCTTTACATTTTCCCATCTATTCATGCTCAAAAATTTTTTAAGGAGTTGCGTTGCCAAATCCGAAACATCGGTGGCCAACTGCAAATCCATATAAATCACAGGCCTTGAAAGCGATTCTGTAACCTTGTTGACCAAGGAGGTTTTTCCGTAGCGGCGTGGTGATATTAGAACCAGATGATTGCTGCTGGCAAGCACATTTTTTGCATTTTCGAACTCTTTTTCCCGGTCGGTAAAAAAATTCTCGCTTACCACAGAACCGAACTTGAACGGATTTTCCATATAATAACCTCACAAAGACTACGAAAAATATAGTAATTTTTACTACGAAACTTTTCGTTACGAAATTTTTCGTAGTATGTATTTGTCGTTCTGCTGCTCCATGAACAGGGCATTTTATTTCCCCAGCCTGTAATACAAACTCCCCCTGCTTATCCCCAGCCTCTTCGCCGCATGGCTCTTATTGCCGTTGCAACCCCTTATTTCCTCGTTGATTTCGTCGGCACCCAGCTTGTATTGCGGCGGGGGCGGCTCCTTTAAGCTGAAATTGCACTGCTCAAATTCCGATTTTAGCAAGGCTTCCAGCCTATATCCGTGCTTTTTGAAAAGGGCATAACGCTCCAAAACATTCTTGAGCTGCCTTATGTTTCCGGGCCAGGAATAATTTTGCAAAACATCAAAATTATATTCGCTCAAAGGCTCTTGCCCCCGCCAAAGGGATTTCGCAATGCTCCGCAAATCATCTCGCTCCCTCAAAGGCGGAATTTTTATGGGCAAGGCAGCCAGCCTAAAATATAAATCCTGCCTGAAAAAACCCCTTTCTATCAAGGCCGGCAAATCCCTGTGAGTCGCGCAAATCAGCCTGAAATCAACCCGAACCTCCCTTTGGCTCCCAACAGGCATAACGCTTCTCTCTTGCAGGGTGCGCAAAAGAGTCTTTTGAATTTCCGGCGAAAGCTCCGCCACCTCGTCCAAAAAGAGGGTTCCGCCGTTTGCCGCCCGAACAAAACCATGCTGTTCCCTGTTCGCCCCGGTAAAAGCCCCCCGCACGTGGCCGCAAAAAAGCGATTCCGCAATACCCGCAGAAATAGCCCCGCAATTAACCGCAACAAAGGGCTTGCCCCTTCTCATGCCCAAAGCGTGAAGCTCCCTTGCGGCAACTTCCTTCCCCGTACCGGATTCGCCCGTAATCAAAACAGGCAAATCGGAACCCGCCGCGATTCGCAGCATTTTTTTAAAATCCAAATTTCCATCCATACTCATTAGACGGAACAAAAAGCCAAAATCCGGCCAAAAATCTTTAAACCCCTCATTTTGCAAACATATGTTGACACTTGAGCGGTTATAGTTCGCTTTATATTACTATATTTAAAGCGGAAATTCAAAAATAGGTAGAATCATGGCAAAAAATAGAACTGATTCGCGATTCGTTAAAAGAATGGAAAACGGTCGCTTAAGGCTTCTTCCGGCAAACGAAGCATCTGACACTGTTGAAAAATTAGCCCCGGCATTCAAAGACGCCGCCAAATATATGATTGATAACCGATTCCCTGGAATCTTGAGCGATGTCAAATAACCCCCAAAGCACTTCAAGAGATTTCTGGTGGCCTACTATAAATTATTCTCTGCCCTTTTGTTCAGTATTTTTGTATATTTACTTCTATGAAAAAGGTTACCGCTAGGCAGTTTGATATTTATAATTATGTAAAGGAATTTATCCTTTTGCATAAATACCCGCCGACTATTCGTGAAATAGGCGATAAATTCGGCATAAAAAGCACCAATGGGGTTAGGGATGCCCTAAATGCCCTTGAAAGAAAAGGGCTTATAAAAAAGCTCTCAAACCAGGCTCGGGGAATATCGCTCCCGCAAAGCGTGTTTCCCCACGTCAATGCCGTCAACCTGCCCGTAATAGGCCGCATAGCCGCTGGCACACCCATTTTGGCGGAAGAAAACATAGAAGAAACTCTTACAATAGACAAAGCCATGCTCCCCCGCAGCTCCGAAATCTTCGCCCTTAGGGTGCAAGGCGACTCCATGACCGGAGACGGCATTCTAAACGGCGATATTGCGATAATCCGTATGCAAAAAAGCGCGGAACGCGGGCAAGTAATTGCTGCCATACTTGGCGGAGACGCTACGCTAAAGCACTACCACCCCACAGAACACAAAATAGAACTACGGGCGTCCAACCCCAAATACCACCCGATAACCGTAAGCAAAAGCGAAGATTTCTCCATAGCGGGGATTTTAGCGGGGGTTATAAGGAAGTGTTGAAATGAGTTGAAAGTTGCTCCGCATTTTCTAAATTATCCCCCAAATATACTTTTCGGAAAAAAAGAGGTTATTATGGGTTTATTGGATGTATTTAAGCCAAAATGGCAAAGTTCGGATCTAGCTATGCGTAAACAAGCTGTTCAAAGTTTGAATTCTACGGATTTAGATGCTCTTCTGGATGTGGCTAAAAATGATGAAGAAGCAGATATAAGAAAAATAGCTGTCCAAAAAATATCTTCAACTGCGCATTTGAGCAATTTATTGAAAACGGAACAGGATGCCTCCGTGCAGAATGCAATAAAAGAAGCTTTGAGAAAATTCTGGTTTAAAACGGCAAAGAACCACAGCGGCGGACTAACCGAAGAAATTCGCAAAATACTTGAGGAATTGCAAGCAAAAGACAAAGATGAACTGCTTACCACAGCAAAATCGGCGGATATCCGCATGGAACTGCTGGACGGCTGCTACAAGCAGGGGGTGCTGGCTGCCGTTGCCAAAGGAGACCAGCAAGAGGCCGTAGCCTTGGCCGCGCTCGCAAAGCTGCAAAGCGAAAGTCTTATTGAAGAAATTGCAAACGGCAAAGACAGTTCAAAGTTTGAGTCCGTGCGCAGCAAGGCAAAAGAGATGCATGCCGCAATTCAGGCTTCAAAAACAGACCCGGCAAAGGAACAGGCGGATTCACTGGCTCAAAAACAAAAAGCTCTGCTCTCCCACGCCGCAAGGCTCATGGAGAGCGGGGAGCCTCTGTCCATAGATTCCGAAATGCAAAGGCTTTACGCAGAAGCGGAAAATCTGGGCAAAGAAGCCTCTGCCCTAGGCTTGCAGCAAAACCAGGACCTAAATTCGGTCTTTGAAAAACACAAGGAAAATGTTGCAGCAGAAAAAGCCCGCATAGCAGAAGAACGCGCTAAACAGGAAGCAGAAGAACACGCCAAACGGGAAGCGGCGGAACAAGCCAAGCGGGAAACGGAAGAAGCAAAAATAAAGGAAGAAGCGGCAAAGGCACCGGATGCGGCTGTTCCCGAAGGCGCAGAAGAAAAACACGCCGAGTTCAAGGAAGACAATGAAGACAAATTGAGCGAAGAGGAATACAACGCTAAACTGCCGTTGCTGCAAGCCATAATAGACAGGGTAAACGACCTGGACGAAAACGGTGATTTCAACGAAATATCCCAAAGCATAAGGCAGGCTTTTTACGACTGGAAAGAAGTTGTAGGCGAAAAGAAAACCCAGTTCAAAAACATTTACAAGGAATTCAGAACCGCAACAAGCCGTTTCCAAAACCTGCAGGAATGGGCATCCTGGCATGCAGAGCAGATAAGAGAGCAGTTGATCAAGGAGATTGAGGAACTTGGAAATGCTCCGGTTGTTTTGGAAAACAGAACCAAGGCATTTACCATGCTTGAGCAGTGGAAAACGGCCGGCTATATGCCAACCACAAAAATTCAGGAGCTATGGCCGCGCTTTAAAGCGGGGCTGGACAAGGTTATGGATTCCGTTGCGCCTTTACTGAAGGAGCAGGAAAAAGGTCAAGAAGAGAATTTGAAAATCAAAGAAAATATATGCACCCAAATAGAAGAGCTTGCGACAGCGGAAGGTGAATGGACAGAGCAGTTAAGGAAAATTCAGGAATTGCAAGCGAAATGGAAAAATACCGGTTATGTTCCCAAAACTCAAAACCATATTATCTGGGAACGCTACCAAGCTGCGGTAAACTCCTTCTTCAAAAAACAGGAAGCGTATAAAAAACGCATCGGTGAACAAATCAACGAGCGCATTGCAGCAAGGGAAAAACTCTGCGAAGAGGCAGAAGCCCTCGCCAATTCCACCGATTGGAGAAACACCCCAAAGGTCTTCACAAAACTCAGCGCAGACTGGAAGTCCGCAGGTTCCGTTCCTTCCGAGCAGTACGAAAAATTGCTGCAAAGATTCAAGAA
>JAISSJ010000159.1 GCA_031273195.1 Candidatus Fibrimonas sp. | reverse complement strand
CCTTGGTCGCCCAGGCAGATGCTCGGTTTTGCGGAGCAGGGTGCGTTTGCGGCGCAGACCCTTGTATGGAGAGACGGTTTTGACAGTTGGAAACCCTGGGCTACAGTGGAACCGGAGCTTAAAGGCGAATTTCAGGTAGAAACCATAAGACAGGTTATAGAAGAGAAGATTTTGCCGAACATAACCGCTAACAAAGCCGGTTATGCGGGCTTTTGGGTAAGGCTCTGCGCCTATATTATAGACTTTGCGCTTTTGCAGCTTATATTAACTCTGCTAACTCCAATCCACTCTTATTTAGGAAATATTTCACAAGAAGAAATGGTTAAATTTTTAGAGCAACAAATGACTTTAACGGAACTCGCCTCCAGATTTATGCCTCTTATACTCTTTTCCCTTGGCATTATATTTATTTACAATTCCTTTTTTGTGAAAAATTTTTCCGGAACGCCCGGAAAGATTGCGCTAGGGCTTGCCGTTGTGCGGCAAGACGGAAAGCCTATGACATGGAGCTGTGCATTTTTGCGTTCTTTTGTGAGTTTCTTTTCAAGTTCGTTTTTCGGCGCGGGCTGCCTGCTTGCCGCCTTTGACCTTGAAAAGCGAGCATTGCACGATTTTATGGCAAACACCAGAGTTTTGAAATTGCAAAGGGTTTAGGGAGCTTTAATTGAAACTGTCTGTAAACTCTGAGTTCAGAGAAGTAAATTTTGCAACCCTGGACCAGTGGGTTGTTAGCGAATTCGGAGCGAACAATATTAAAGGCATGGCCATAGCCGTGAATGATAGCGTTGTGCCAGGTTCGGAATGGAATTCCCTGCTTCTGCAAGACGGCGACCGCATTCTGATTGTGCAGGCGACACAGGGGGGGTAATTCTTTATGAAAGGCATATCTCTATTTTCAAGCGCAGGAATAGCGGAGCAATATTTAAGTGAAATCGGTGTAAATATCATAGCGGCAAATGAACTATTGCCGGAAAGAGCAAGACTTTACCAAGCTCAATATCCCGAATCAAAAATGATTTGCGGCAATATATTGGATAATGACATTTTCGAGTCTATTGTTGAAGCTGCTCCTAAAAAAATTGATTTTTTGTTAGCTTCACCGCCATGCCAGGGAATGAGCATTGCTGGAAAAAATAGAACTGCAAAGCAAATGCTTGCAGATAAACGAAATTTTTTGATATTCAAGATAATTGATTTTATTAAAATTAAAAATCCGGATTATGTATTAATTGAAAATGTACCGACATTTCTCAAGTTAGAATTGCCATACGAAAAAGAAGCAATGAAAATCATAAATATCCTGGCTTTGGTATTTGGGAAAGAATACAATATAGAACCAGCGATTTTTGATTCCGCAGAATATGGTGTTGCGCAAAGAAGAGCAAGAGCAATAATTAAATTATATAAAAAAAATAAAAAATGGGGAATGCCACAAAAGGCAAAAACAATCACTGTTAAAGATGCGATAGGCAATCTGCCTAGCCTTGAAGCAGGTGAAAAGTCAAATGTCAAATGGCATTTTGCTCGCAAACATTCAAAAAAACACATTGAATGCATGCGATATACCCCAACGGGAAAAAGCGCATTGGAAAACTCAATTTATTTTCCAACCAAAGAAAACGGCAAGCGAGTAAACGCTTACAATACAACATACCGCCGCATAAATTGGGATGAGCCTGCGCCGACAATCACTATTCGCAACGATGCTATAAGCTCACAATTGAATGTACACCCAGGCAGGCCAAATACAGACGGTACTTACAGCGATGCAAGAGTTTTAACTCCTTTGGAATTAATGCTGCTATCCTCTTTGCCTGCTAATTGGAATATTCCCGACGACACTCCCGAATTATTGATTAGAAAATGCATTGGTGAGTGTATCCCGCCATTGCTTATCAAACAAATCGTATCTAAAGCAGGAAATTAACTATGGCACTGCGAATCGTTAGAAAAAAATGGATACTCTATCGACACATACGCGATTTCAAATTGCTGTGTGAAATTGCAAAAATTCTTAAAGAGTATTTTAAAACAGAGATAACAAAAACAAAGAAAAAACAATTGCTTTTGCGTTTACGTGAACTAGGCCTTTATAAGGAACGTAATTCTAAACTTCCGCTTGATGCCATTAACCACAAAATCAATCAGCTATCTCATTATATGTTTGGTTATCAATCAGAAGATAAATTTATGTTTAGTCCGCTCGGCAATCTATTTTTAAAAAACATGGATAATGCAGAGAAATCTGCAAAAATATTTCTCGCTATGCTGTGGTCTGTGCAATACGAGCATCCGCATGGCGGAACGGATAAAGAATTTAAATTGTATCCCTTCCGTTTAATTTACAAATTATTATCTGATAGCAGATTAGATTACAAATTATATGCTTTTGAAGTTTCATACTTAGTTGTTTTTGTCAAAGAAGCTGCAATTTATGAAAGCCTTATTGAAAAAATATTGGAGTTACGCAAATCATCAGATGCCAAATTGGAAGAGTTGTTTCAAAAAGATCCGCATGCGTATGTAAATTCTGCTTACGAATGGGATTATTATGTTTCAACATTGTTTAAAAATGCAGGGGTTTTAGACAAAGAAGATGGTGATATAATATGCAGGTTAAAACATGGCAAAACAAGTTTCAGAAATATAACGAAAAATTTTGTAACTATACCGAAAAATCTTTTTGGCTTTGTTGCTAAATTGGAGAAACAATACTCTTTCCGAAAAAAACCATTGCTTTTAAATGATAAAGAACGTTTGAGGGAAGATGTCATAAAAGAAATTTACAGTTTTTATCCGGAAATTTTACTAGATGAAATTCGCGAGAAAGATACAAAATTAAGCAATTATTTGAATTTGCCTAAATTAATAGAACAATATGCTAATAATCCTGAAAACGAAACGGCACGTCTATTTGAAAAAGTGCTTAATGATGGATTTAACATGTTCTTCAATGTTGAAGCTAGAAGAGTGGGTGGATCTGGGCATACAGATATTGAATGTTTGTATTTAACTGCTAAGAAAAAATTCGCTGTTGAGGCAAAATCTACGGCAAATAAATTACTGAGTATAAATGCTGGCCGTTTAAAGAAACACAGGGAAGAAATTGGCGGCAAATACACCATTGTAATAACTCCAAGATACGTACCTGCAACGATATGTGATATTGAGGAAACTCCCAATGTGATTATTTTGGCAAACACTTTTGCCGAATATCTTTACAACTGCATGGAAAACGAGGTGCGAGATATTGATTATGCCGATTTTGACAATATAATAGTTAATAATTTGGGTAAAGATATTAGCAGAGATATTTCAAAATTAACCATTTCAAAATTTGCCACGGTAGAAATTAAAATATGATAACTCTCTCACAAGAAAATAATATGAAGCTGATGGCCAGGTGTGCCGACAAATTCTTCGACCTAGCCATAGTAGATCCTCCTTATGGCGTTTTGAATAAAACCAAGCGAGGCGGCGACCGTAAATTCAATATGAAGGAATATAGCAAATGGGACAAAAAGCCAAGCGATGATTATTTTGATGAATTATTTCGAGTTTCAAAAAATCAAATAATTTGGGGCGGCAATTATTTTGGGCATCTTTGGACAAAGAACGAGTACAATAAAGGATTTGTTGTTTGGGACAAAAACCAGCCAGAAACTTTGAATAATTTTTCAATGGCAGAAATTGCCTGGTCTTCGTTTGATAAACCTTCGAAAATTTTTCATTTCAGCGTTCGTAAAAACAAAAATAAAATTCATCCTACTCAAAAGCCAATTGAATTATATGAATGGCTGTTGAAGATGTATGCAAAAAAGACCGACCATATTTTAGATACGCATTTAGGAAGCGGAACTATAGCCATTGCATGTTATAAAGCAGGGATAAATTTAACCGCATGCGAAATAGATAAAGAATATTTTTGCAGAGCCTTGGATAATATAAAAAGAATTGTCCCTATGAGCAATCTAATTTTTTAAAAGGATAAGAATAATGTTTCCAAATCCAAAAAAAATTTTTATTCAGGGGAAAATTCACCCGGAAATACAAGTTGGTATGCGGGAAATTTCCCTAAACGACAAGGAGATTCCGAGTTTAAAAATATATGATACCGGCGATTCAAGCCAAGCGAAGCCCATTCGCCATGCCTGGCCAAAACCGGCGGGAGGCTTGACCCAGAGGCAAGCTGCGCAAAAAGGCATTGTAACTCCGGAAATGGAATTTGCGGCGATTAGAGAAGGCGTAGATCCGGAAACAGTGCTGAACGAACTCGCCGAAGGCAGAGCGGTTTTGCCGGCAAACAAAAAACACCCGGAGTGCGAGCCTATGATAATAGGTTCCAAATTTTTAGTGAAGATAAATGCGAACATAGGCAACTCCGCGCTCGGCAGTTCCATAGAAGAAGAAGTTGAAAAAATGGCTTATGCGGTGAGCCTTGGCGCAGATACCGTTATGGATTTGAGCACCGGCAAAAACATTCACGAAACAAGGGAAGCCATTTTGCGAAAATGCCCCGTTCCCATAGGCACGGTTCCCATTTACCAGGCCTTGGAAAGAGCGGGCGGCAACCCCGATAATTTAAGCTGGGAAATTTTCAGAGACACCTTGATTGAGCAGGCCGAGCAGGGGGTTGATTATTTTACAATTCATGCAGGGCTTTTGAAAAATTGCATTCCGCTCGCGCTAAAGCGCACAACAGGCATAGTCTCGCGTGGCGGCTCCTTGATGGCATGTTGGATGCAAACCAACAAGCAGGAGAATTTTTTATACACGCACTTCGGAGAAATCTGCGAAATTCTAAGGGAGTACGATATAGCAGTTTCGCTCGGAGACGGACTCCGCCCCGGGTGCATAGCAGATGCCAACGATGAAGCCCAGTTTGCCGAATTAAAGACTTTGGGCGAACTTACAAAAATAGCTTGGGACTTAGGCGTTCAGGTTTTGATTGAAGGCCCCGGCCATGTTCCCTTGAACAAAATAAAGGAGAACATGGATTTGCAGCAGAAGCTTTGCCACGGTGCTCCTTTTTACACTTTGGGGCCGCTTGTGACCGATATTGCTCCGGGCTACGACCACATAACAAGCGGCATAGGCGCCGCAGTTATAGGGATGCTCGGCACCGCCATGCTTTGCTATGTAACTCCGAAAGAGCACTTGGGTTTGCCGAGCAAGCAGGATGTTCGCACCGGGGTTATCACATACAAACTGGCAGCTCACGCCGCAGACATAGCCAAAGGCAACCCGCAAGCTCTTTTAAGGGACAAGGCTCTTAGCCGCGCTCGCTTTGATTTTCGCTGGGAAGACCAGTTCGCCCTTTCCCTTGACCCGGAAACAGCGCGAACTTTTCATGACGGAGCCTCCAATGCCGAGTTCTGCTCCATGTGCGGGCCGGATTTTTGCGCAATGAGGAATACAAGGAAGATTGGGGAGTAGAAATTTCTATTTTTTTTTGGAATCATGTCGCAAAGTTTTGAAAATATTATCGCAGAAAAACTCGCAGAAAAACAAAAGCAAAGCCTTCTGCGCTCTTTGAGTCTGCCTGCGGGCATTGATTTCGCAAGCAATGATTATCTGGGCCTCGCCAACCACTTTGAAATAGCAAAGACCGCCGCAGACGCCTACGTAAAGCATGGAGCCGGCAGTAAAGGCTCCCGGCTTTTGAGCGGCAACAACAAAATTTTCGAAGAAACCGAAAAATGGCTTGCAAACTGGAAAGGCACGGAAGCCGCTTTGATTTTCAACTGCGGATACAGCGCAAATTTAGGCATAATCTCTGCCTTTTGCGACTCTAAAACGCATTTTTTTTGCGACCAACTTAGCCATGCAAGCATTTTAGACGGTTATGCCATGAGCAAAGGAAAACTGCACCGTTTTAAGCACAACTGCCCACCGGATTTGGAAAAAGCCCTGCAAAAAGCTGATGCAGACAGTTTTAAGCTGATTGCCGTTGAAGCTGTTTACAGCATGGACGGCGATGTTGCGCCGCTTAGGGAGTATGCAGACCTAGCCGAAAAATACGGAGCTATGCTCTATGTGGACGAAGCCCATAGCGATGGCATTCTGGGGCCGGGCGGCAAAGGCTTGGTTGCGCAGCTCGGCCTTGAAAACAGGATTCATTTATCGCTCACAACCTTCGGCAAAGCCTATGGGACAATGGGAGCCTGTGTTTTTGGCTCTAAGCTTTTAATTGACTACCTGATAAACCACGCTCGCAGCTTTATTTATTCCACGGCAATGCCGCCAGGCGCGGTTATAGCCATGCAAAAGGCTGTTGAGGTAGCCTCAAGGGAGAGCTTCCGCAGGGAGAGCGTGTTAAAAATGTCTGAGAATTTCAGGCAGAAAATTACTGAAGCCGGCTTTAATTGCCTGCAAAGCGAAACCCAAATTGTGCCTGTAGTGCTGGGAACGGTGGAAAAAGCGCAAAAATGCAAGGATTTTTTGCTAGAAAGGGAGTTTAACACTGCCTGTATTCGCCCCCCAACCGTGCCAAACGGCACAGCAAGGCTGAGAATAAACATAACTGCGGTACATAAAGAAAAGGATATTGAGAATTTAGCGGAGAATTTAATTTTATATATTCAATCACTATGAATAAACTGCATGTTGCGATATTTTGTTTTGCGTTGGCGCTTTTGGCGTCTTGCGGCGATAATCTGTTCGGCAGCAGTAGTGCCGGCAGTTGCGGCAAGGATATAAAGTGTTTGCGTTTGGAAGCGGAAAATGAGTTTAGAAGCGGCAATTACGAAAAATCCTATAATATTTACAAAGACATTGCAGGAATTGACTCAACCGCCTCGGTTGGCTATTTTGGAATGGCACAGGCGGGTCTGTGGATGAGGGGTATTAATCCTTTTGATATATTTCGCTTTACTGACCTTGATAAAATTGAAGATGGCAAAATTCCCTTTAGAGGCGATTCCATAAAGGTGCAGAACAGATATTATCAGGGAATGACGCTGGCATATAATGCGTTAAGCGAGTTAAACAGGCGAGATAGCTTGACCAATCTTTACGAACTTCACAAAAAAGAATCTTTAGGTCAAGCTGGCTATATATCTGATACCTTGATGGAGGATCTCACTAGTTTTAGAAATGAATTCAGTCCCTTTAAAGGCTTTCCTTTAAGCGACCGGGAATACAAACCCAATGCCTATCGCGGCGGTTTGTTGATATCCACTACGATAAAAGCTATGTTGAGCGTTTTTGATATAAATAATGACGGCTGCATAACAAAAAGCCCAAGAAACGGCAAACTCGGAGATGATTATCCCGGCGACCCATTAGAAGTAGCGAAATGGGAAGGGAAAGAATGGAGTTGCGATTGCAAGCCAAACAATATATATAGCATAAAGAACAAATGCAGAGGATATGATTATGACCAGTCCCTAGCTTTAAATCCAGACGGAACTATTGATGCCGAACAGGTATTAGATGAACTCAACGAAGAACTTGAAGATTTTTATCAGAAGCAATTAAATTCAACGGATACTACCGAGTTACCGCCAAAGATAGGGGATATAAACGACAAGATAAGCGATTTTAAAGATAATATGGATGAATTAGTGGGCATGTTGGGAGAAGGCGACTGGCAATCGGAAATAAGCAAATATAATGATTACGCCTCGTTTTACAAGGTGGGAACCCGTCTTGACGAAGACGGAGACGGTTGCTTTGACGAAGAACTTCTGAACAAGCTGGATAATGACGGCGATGGTCTTACGGGCGAAGACGCCAGGCTGGCATCCCTTGATCAGGGTCCTTTCTGGGGTAAAATGGGTGCAAACCACGTTTTTATGTATAACGAAGACTCTAATGATCCGAGAAACCTGCCTATGATTTTGCCTCAAGATGCAAAAAAATATATATGCAACGAGCCTGCGCCGGATTGCCCAGATAAAAGAACTAATCTACGCCGCAATGAAGAAGGAGATATAACCGTTATAGGTTTTACTCAAGAACCCGGCTACTGGACAACCGATAGCCTCGAACTCAAACTCGAAGTTGCGCAGGATACGGAATGTGGCAACTTGAAATACGGTTTGGAAAAAAGAAAAAATCTCGTTGGCGGTTGCTGGCTTTTCTATGACGAAGAACAATTCAAGCGGATATGGTTGAACAGGCATGCTAATAATTGTTGCGTCACAAACCCAAATTGCGCGGCAGAGAAAGTACATGTGCTGCAGACAAAAAAATAAAAGCGGGAGTTAAAATTGCATAAAATCAAATTACTGTACAAACTAACTTTTATACTGCTCTGTGGTTTCATGTTCGCCGGAGCTGCTAAAGGTCCGGAATACCGTTCGCTCAGGGTGCATGGCATGGGTGGTGCCTTTATTGCCATTGCAGACAACAAAGACGCCCTTTACTACAACCCCGCAGGCTTAAACCTGATAAACCGCATGGGAAACTTTGAGAAAAATCCCGACATGGGCTACTTGCCCCAAAAGAGCTTTGAACTCAGGCTGCTAACCGTATCCGCTTCGCTCCCTGCAAATGAGATTACGAATGTAATTAAGATTTGCGGAGCGCCGACAGTGGGCAAAATGGTAAATAGAATTATATTCTTTGATTTTGGCTATTTCGGTGATATTAAGGATTGGTGCCCGGATATTAAAGACATATTTCCGGACGACATGAGTGAAATATCCGATTCCCTGAACGCTCATAAGGAATTGGCGGATAAACTAAGTACTCTTCACCGCCGCCCGATTGAAATAGGCACGCAAGTTAGCATTCTTGAGTTTGCCATGCACAATTTTGGCTTTTCGGTGTGGGCAAATACTTCGGCTGCCCCTTATATAGATATAGGCGTTGGCATACCCGGTTTTGGTTATGCACCCGTGCAGGCCGATATTGTCGCACAAACAGCCATGGCTTTTTCGCCTGTGGATAACTGGTCTGTTGGCGTTGGATTTAAAACTGCAAAAAGATATAGAGAGCCATATTTTGAACTTTGGCCTGGGCTAAGCAGCAGCCTTAATGATGTAGAATACCAGGACCAGTTAGACACCTTGCAAGAACGCTGGGACAATTTTAAAGACGACAGCCTCAGTTTCAAAAATATAACCAAGAATATAAATTTTGCCCTTGATTTTGGCGTTCTTTACCAAATAACCCGTGAAATACGCTTGGGAGCTTCGTTGCGCAACGTGTTTTTCAGCAAGCTCGCCGGCGAATCCATAACTCCAAACCTATCCATAGGCGCAATGGCAAGCCCCATGATTTTGCAAAGCAATAGCTTGTGGGGGCGCAAATTGAATTTTGCTGCGGACTATGTTGATATTTTAGACGGCACCGTAAGCGATATGTTCCTTGCGCATTTAAATATCGGCGCAGAAATTGAGCAAGTAATAGTGCCGTTTTTGCTGAAAGTTTCCCTTGGCGGAGGTTTTGAAAGCGGTTATTATGCCTGGAACACAGGCTTTGGCATTGGCGATGTGGTTGCCATGCGATTTGGCTCTTATGCAGAGGAAAGAGGTACAAGAACCGGGCAAAAAGAACATAGGTTTTGGACCGGGGAAGTTAGCGTAGGCTTTTGATGTCTAGCATTTTTGGAAAGTTATTTAAGGTCAGTACTTGGGGAGAGTCGCACGGAGAAGCCATAGGCGCAGTAGTGGACGGCTGCCCCGCCGGGCTGGAGATTAGCGAAGAGTATATTCAAGTTTTCCTGGACCGCCGCCGCCCTGGGCAAAGCACTTTAACAACGCAACGAAAAGAAAGCGACCTTGTTCGAATTTTGAGCGGCGTTTTTGAGGGCAAAACAACAGGCACCCCAATATCCTTAATCATAGAAAACACAGACCATCACAGCGCAGACTACGAGCAGATAAAAGACTGGTACAGACCCGGCCACGCAGACGAAGTTTATGACAGCAAATACGGATTCAGGGACTATCGCGGCGGAGGCAGAAGCTCTGCGAGAGAAACAGCAACAAGGGTAGCAGCCGGTTCCATAGCCCGAAAATTCTTAAACGAAAAATGCGGAACGGAATTCACAGCATTGGTGTGCGGGGAAATTCAAGCCGAAATAGAAAAAGCAAGAGCTAACCAAGACAGCATAGGCGCTGTAATAAATTTAACCATAAAAAACCCGCCGAAAAGCCTGGGTGAACCGGTCTTTGACCGCACAGAGGCGTTGCTTGCAATGGCAATGATGAGCATTCCTGCGACCAAGGGTTTTGAAATAGGCGAGGGTTTTAATGCGGCAAAAATGCTAGGCAGCGAACATAACAAACTAGGTGAAAACCACGCCGGCGGAACTTACGGCGGCATAACGAGCGGCGAGGATATTTTTTGCAGAATTGCATTCAAGCCAACCCCCTCCATTTCGCAGGTGCAAAAAGCAAAGAACAAAAACGGTGAAATCGGCGAGATTTCCATAAAGGGCAGGCACGACCCTTGTGTTGCGCTACGTGCCCCGGTGATTGTGGAAAGCATGGCTGCATTGGTTTTGATGGATTTGTGGTTGAGGAATTTGAAATGACAGAAGTAACCGAAGAAGAACAGCAAATCGCAGCCCCCCTCCCCCCTGTTGAGAGCGTGGAGGAACTTTCTTGCATAATACAGGCGTTGGTTTTTGCCTCAACAGAGGTTTTGACCTTAAAAAAGTTAAAAGAGGTATTGGGCGATTTTTTAGACCAAAGCCAGGTTTCCGGCGCACTCAGACATGCAAACGAACAACTGCTGAAAATAAAATCTCCGTTTGAAATTGTGGAAGTTGCGGGTGGCTATCGCTTTAGAACAAAAAACGCATATTACCCCTACATTCGCAAACTCTTTCTTGACAGCAACCGCCGCCGCCTCTCGCTTGCCGCACTGGAAACCCTTGCGGTTATCGCCTACAAGCAACCCATAACAAAGGCCGGGATTGAGGCAGTTCGTGGCGTTTCCTGCGAAGGGCCGCTTCACAGCCTGCTGGATAAAAAATTCATAGCCCTAGGGCACCGTGCAGACACCGTTGGCAACCCTTATACATACATCACCACAACGGAGTTTCTAAAATACTTCGGCATAAACCGCATACCGGACGACCTCCCCCGCCTCACGGAATTCAGCGATATTCTGAACAGCGACTTTTTAATTCCGCAATACCCTTTGCAGCAAAAAGAAAATCCGCCCGAACCAATTCCAACGCAGGAAACAACCGAGCAGTTGGAAATACCATTGGAAGAAGCATGACCCCCCTGATGCGCCAATACAACGATGTAAAAGCGGCCAACCCCGGTTGCATAATGTTTTTCAGAATGGGAGACTTTTACGAACTCTTTGAAGACGATGCGATTATAGCCTCAAAAGTATTGGGACTAACCCTCACAACCCGCAATAACGGCGGCGCAAAAGAATCCCCCTTATGCGGATTTCCCCA
>JAISSJ010000111.1 GCA_031273195.1 Candidatus Fibrimonas sp. | reverse complement strand
GTGCTCCGCCGGGCGTTATCTGGGGGGTGGGGGGGTGGTTGGGGGGGGTGGGGGGGGGGGGGGGGGGGGGGGGGGGGGGGGGTAAAATGCAGTATTTTAGGGGCAAAAATGCCCTTTATTTGGGTCGCAACGTCCTTAAAATCGCAATATCCAGCCTTGCCAAAACGTGCCATAGAGCCTATGTCAGAGGGTCTGGAGAAGGGCAGTTTTGGGTTCAGCGCCTGCATTGGGGTAAATATAGAAAAAAACAGGATGGTTGTCAAGGGCTGTAGGGGCAGACCTGCGTGTCTGCCCTGTTTTACGGCGACGTTTTGCCCTTTTGCGGCAATATTTACCCCGTTTACGGCGAAATTTGGGCCAAAAGGGCAACCACGTTGGTTTAACCCCTACGCCCTATCACGGCTGGCTAGGCCTATGATACCCGGATTTCTCCAAATCCAAAGCGAGTTCGGGGCCGCCGCTTTTGGCTATTTTGCCGTCTATTAAAACGTGCACAAATTGGGGTTTTGCGTAATTCAGCAGGCGTTGGTAGTGCGTAATCAGAACAACGGAGCGTTCCGGGTTCATCAAATCGCTTATTCCGTGGGCCACAATTCTAAGGGCATCTATGTCCAGTCCGGAATCCGTTTCGTCTAAAAAAGCCAGAGACGGTTCCAGCATTGCCATTTGCAGGATTTCATTTCTCTTTTTTTCGCCGCCGCTAAAGCCCTCGTTTAAGCCTCGCTCCCTGTAGCGGCTGTCCATTTCCAAAAGCTGCATGGCTTTTTCCATTTTTCCCTTGAATTCATTCTCGTTCAACCTTGGCAGGTTAAGAGCCTTGTGTTTTGCGTCTAAGGCTGCCCGCAAAAATTCTTCGTTGCCCAAGCCGGCAATTTCCAAAGGGTATTGAAAGCCTATGAAAAACCCTAGGTTTGCCCTATCCGCCACCGAAAGCTCAAGCAAATTTTTTCCTTGGAATTCCACGCTGCCCTTTGTGACCTTGTAGTCGGGGTGCCCGGCTATAACCTTGGAGAGCGTGCTTTTGCCTGCGCCGTTTGGCCCCATAATGGCGTGAATTTCCCCTTTGCCTATGGATAAATTCAGGCCCTTGAGAATTTCCGTGCCGTCTGCTAAGGAGGCATGCAAGTCTTTTATTTGGAGCATTGGGGGAATATTCATTTTAAATTAACCCCAATTTTCCGTCTATTCTTCTTTTAAAAAGATTAAAATCAATTAAATTCCAAACAAAAACCCCGCAAGAAACAAGCAAGCCCGAAACAAGCATAATAAAAATAAATATGTTTGAATCGTGGTAGCTCAGGTAAAAATTGTACAAAGCGAACAGCGCAAAAGGCGGGAAAGCCAGTATTCCAGCCGTAATTTTATTCTCGTTTATGGACCTGTACCTTTTTTTGCGAAATTGCTTATATTCTTCCAGTATAAAGGGCGGCTGTTCAATTTCCAGCTTAATATCGGTATTTTCGGCTGCTTGGTTTTTCGCTATGCTGACTTTTGCATAAACGCCGTTATAATAGTCGGATATATTTTGTTGATATTTTTTATATGCTTCTATTGCTTCTTTATATAAATTCCGTTCCGAATTTACTGCAATTTTATCCCTAATTAATATTATAAGAAAAACTGCGGCAACCATAATGGGAATTAGGGAAACAACATATTTGGGAATATTTGCCAAATTCAAATTTGCTATTAAGGGCACTGATAAAACTATGGATATTGCAATTATAACTACGGATAAAACTGGTCTAAAAATGCCTTTTAGCGTGGAGCCTATAGGTTCTTCCGGTTTAAGGCCAGCCATTCTTCTGGTTACAAGCATTTCTTTCTTATTCCGTATAAAATCCGAGAGAATAATGGATTTTCCGAAAATCTCGTAATGTTCATCGATTTTATCAACAAAAGAATCTATGAAATACTCGTATTCCGCTCGGTTTTTCGCATTTTTTTCCCCTTTATTCCACCAGTCAATCAATTTATTTATTAAACCATCGCTATTTTTTGCAAGATTATTAAACAGATTTGTTGCCAGTTGAGTTGCCAGTATGGATGGTTCAATGGCGCCTGCTATGGCTTTTACTACTTTGGTTCCTTGCGTAACTCCCGAATCTTCTTTTTCCGGTACAATGTCCACTATTGATTTCGCAAGCAAATCGCATCCTTCTTTTAGATATTCCCTGCCCTTTTCCGAATTTCTATCTTCTTCATAATGCAGTCTTGCTTCCATAAAAAAAGCCATGTTTGCCATCATTATAGATGCTCTTTGCCTGATTTCTTTTTTTTCATTCTCGTTTTCGGCAAATTGGATAGCTCTATTTAACTGCTCAATCATCATGCCAAAAGGATTTTCAAGCATTTTCGGGGAATTCAATACGCTTATCACCTTTATTTGCGCTTTGATTGAATATGTTAAAGCGGACTGGGCATCTTGCGCTTCTTGAATTTTCGTCAGGATTTTTTCCAAATCCGTTAAATCTTGAATTTCGGCAATTTCCTGGCGATAATCCGTCTTTTTTACAATATGCTTCTCATTTTGTTCATCCGGATTTGTCTTGGCTGTATCCATGATTTAAGAATATAGTAAATCCCGTCAATTTTCTACATTACCTCTGCCGTGAGAATTCAAAAACTAAAGATTCAAGGATTCAAAGCCTTTGCGCAAAAGGTGGAAATATTATTTGAAGGAAATGGGCTAACCGCCATAGTAGGCCCAAACGGCTGCGGTAAATCAAATATAGTAGATGCCATTCGCTGGGTTATGGGAGAACAGCGACCCGGTATACTTAGAGTGGAAAAAATGCAGGGGGTTATTTTCTCCGGAACTGCGGAAAGGCCGGCAATGAGCTTGGCGGAAGTTTCTCTTGTAATTGAGAATGATAGAGGGCTTTTGCCTTCCGAGTACACCGAGGTGATGATAACCAGAAAGATTTTCAGCAACGCTGAATCCGAATATTTAATAAACAATCAGGAATGCCGCCTTGCGGATATAAGAAACCTGTTCGCGGATACCGGCATGGGTGCAGGCTCCTATTCCCAAATGGACAAGCGAATGGTGGACGCGCTGCTCAGCGACAAGGCAGACGATCGCAGAACGATTTTCGAAGAAGCCGCAGGCGTAAGCAAGTACAAAAAACAACGGAAAGAGGCTTCTGCCCTGCTGGAACGCACCTTGGCAGACATGGAGCGCGTAGCCACGGATTTGCAATACGCAAAAAACCAGTTCAGGCAGCAAGAAAGAATGCTAATCCGCTCACAGGAACTTCGCAAATTTAAAGACCGCCTAAAAGAAATTGACGTTTCCCTAAATCTTGGAAAATATGCCGAGGGCAAGGCTTCTCTCCACGCTCTTTCCACAGCGAAAACCAAAGGCGAAACCGAGCTGGAAACCTTAAAAATGAAACTGACCGAGCTGGAACTCAAAATAGAGGAAAAACGTCTTTTAATATCCGGCGATGAGGAAAATTTAAGAGAAAGCGAAAGAGAAGTTTCCGCAGTTACCGCAGAAGTCGCAAAACTGAATGAAGCCTACCTTCACCTGCAAAATAGGGAAAAGGAACTTGGAGAAAATAAAACCCGCTGCGAACGTGAAATTAACGAGAATGAACGCGGTATTTTGGCCTTGAAAGACGAAATGCGAAGTTTGGAAAGCGAAACCGAAACTTTGCAGGGCTTGCGCAGCTCGGTAGAAGATTTGCGCACAAGGCACAGAGAACTTTCAAACAAAAGATTGCAGTTTGTTCAGTCTGCGGGAAAATTGAAAAGCCAGTGGCAAAGAACAGATACCGAAATTGAAATGCTTGGCGAGAGGATAAGCCAAACGACGGCGGAAATTCAAAACTTTGATTCCAAAATACGGGAGTTGGAGCTTTTAAAAAACAGCAAGGAAACTGAAATAAATGAAAGCCAAAGCAAAAGCGAAATTCTAGCGGAACGCCAAAATGTTATGGTGAATGAGAAGGACACCCTGAACGAGAATTTAAATTCTCTGCTCAACCGGAGAATGGAGGCCATTGGCGAAAAAACCCGCTTGGAATCCCGTTTGGAAGTTCTGCAAAGCATAAAAATTTCCGAAAATCTGGAGGGTAATGAGTGGCTTTTAAATCAAAAAGCAGCAGAGGGAGCGGTTTTGCTTTCAAGCCAGGTGGAAGTTTCGGATAATAAATATACGGCCTTGGCGGAGTTCTGTTTAGGCTCCTCTGTCCATGCTCTTCTGGTGCAAAATCAGGAAACGGTTTTAACCTGCGCACAGGCATTGACCGGAGAGAATTTCGGGCGCGCCCTGCTCGCATGGAACACAAATCTGTTCAAAGAAGAAACTGACTTGAATGAACCCGATATTATTCCCTTGACCGCCCTTGTAAAATGCAGCGTAAACTCCCTGCTCTCAAAATACTTCCTGGCAAAGGATTTTGAAACCGCCGCAAAGCTCGCTCAAAAATACTCCGGCAAAGACCTGTGGTTTTGCACCGAGGATTGCCAGGCTATCAGTTCGCTTGGGCTGGCAAAAATCGGCAAGGAACAAAAGGAGAATGCCGGTATTTTACAGCAAAACGCAGAGATAAAAAACTTAAAAGCTGCCGCTGTCTCCCTGAATGAAAAAATAGAGGGCATAAATTCCCAAATCACCACTGCCAAAGAGAAATTACAGGAAATTTCCATTCTCATTTCAAATGCAGCAGAAGAAAAGCAAGGCGCAGATACCCATATAATAAAGGCGAGTTCGGAAGCGGAAATTGCAAAGGCCGGTATTGCCGCCCTCAAAAGCCAAAAGGAAAAATCCGAGCAGGAGATTTCAAGTTTTGAAAACCGTCTTAAAGAGTTGAAGGATTCCAGGGACTCCAATGCCGAGCTTAATACTGCGGAACTTGAGCTTGAGCAGGTGGAACGCGAGTTTGAACGTGTGGATAGCGAGCTTGCGGAGCAGGAACAATCGTTCACAAGGCTATCTCAAAAAGGGAACCGGCTGAATGTTGTGAGGGAGCAAATCCAAACCATGAACAACGCCCTTGTTCTGCGCAGCGAGGAGCTTGCATCAATAAGTGCTAAAACGGAGCTTTTGCAAAGGGAGCTTGAAGACAAGGCTCTCCAGATAGAAAAGCAGCAGGAACTTTTGGAAAAAAAAGAGAACCTTAGGGACGTTGCTCGCGAAAAATATTCTGCGATGGCCGGAGATATAGAAGAATGGCGAAGCGAAGTTCGGGAGATAAACCGCTCCCTGTTGGAAAAAGGGAAAAATGCTTACGACCTAGAGCTTGCGATGAAGGATTCAGCAACCTATTTGGATAGAATAAGGGAGCGGATTTTTCATGAACATGAGTTTGATTTGGACAAAGAGCCGGCAGAGCAGGATTTTACCCCGGTGCAAACGGACGAACGCCAAGCCAATGTTGAAATGCATGAGTTGCGTGAAAAAATAAAGGCCATAGGACCGGTTAATGCTACCGCAGCAGAGGATTTTGAGAAGGAAAAAGAAAATGTGCTTTCCAGAGAGAACCAATTCAACGACTTAAACAAGGCTAAAAACAGTTTGGAAACTGCGATGAAAAGGCTGGACATAGTGGCGCGAGACCGTTTTTTAGACACTTTCCGCCAGATACAGCACAATTACCAGGGCGTATTTTCAACCCTGATGCCCGGAGGGGAGGCTCTGCTCTCCATGCAGAGCGATCTAGACCCTCTGGAAGCCGAAATTGAGATAAATGCCCGCCCGCCCGGCAAAAAAATGATGGGGGTCAGGATTTTGTCCGATGGGGAAAAGGCCTTAACCTCCACATCCCTGCTTTTTGCCCTTTACATGGTAAAACCCTCCCCGTATTGCATACTGGACGAAATTGACGGCCCCTTGGACGACCACAATATAGGGAATTTCATGAAGCTTTTGCGCAGTTTTAGCAATCAAACCCAGTTTGTTGTTATTACCCACAACAAAAGGACAATGGCAATGGTAGATAGGCTTTACGGGGTGACGCAGGAGATAAAAGGCATTAGCAAAATAGCTTCCGTGCGCTTTGAAGATATGAATGATGAGATGAATGGTTAAAAAAGCGGTAATTTTCTAACAAACCCTTTACAAAACTCTTTTTTTTTTCTATATTACCATACAACATGCCTTAAATGGAGAATTTTAATGAAAACTTTGCGTTTTGCTGTTGCTGCCGCGGCTGTGTTAGGTTGTGTATCTGCCTTTGCGACTAATGCTCGTGTGGAGTCTATGGGAAAGAATTCCACTTTTATTATGGATGATATTTCCATTTTTGACAATCCGGCTAATATCAGCCTGTATCCTAATTTCCTGATAGGGGAGTTAGGTCATTACGAAACCTTAAATCCGGAACAGGGTTTTAACCAAGATCCTCTTGACCCCTGGTTCGGCGGCATTTTCTCTTTGGACATCGGTGGGGGCAATTCCCTTTCCATTGCAGGTGTTTTAAACCGCAAAGAAGAAAGACTATTGAAATACTTCCCGGACAAAATATCTCGCAGCGTAACAACTCCTCTGGATGGGAAAGCTCCTGTTTCCGTGACAAATTTTGACGGCTTTCTGGGTGCGAATTTCAGCAATAAAGCTGTTGGTTTGCATATATATATAGCGCACCAAGACGGTTTAGACGGTAACGGCAAAATAAGCAATGATGCCTTAGTTTCCGCTCTGCAGTTAGACGGCGGCATAAATTTTGAACTTTCCAACAACTATGCAATAGAAGTGTCCGGAGGTGCAGCCCGTATCCAATATGGCCCAAGAGACCGCAATTTCTTTGATGGAGATTTGATATCGGGCTTTGCCAATGCCCGTTTGTTTTCCAGACTGCAGGCCATAGGCGGACATCTGATTCCGGTTGCTGCTTTCCGTACCATGAATGCTCTGGGGCGCGATGAACTGGATGCAAGCCTTGGTTTGGGTGTAGATGCCGCTTTTGACAGAGGTTTCTTCTGGTTAGGTTTGAACGGTTTTTACAATGTTCAACGTGCCGGTTCCAGTTGGACGCAGGATGCCAGCGGCATCTCGACATACCATGACATTGTCGGCGAAACCCCTTGGGGGGCGGGTTCAAGAACTCGTTTGTGGCAGTTTGGCGGAACAATTAGCTTTGGCATTGAAAGAAACATCTGGTGGGATTGGTTTGTTCTTCGCGTTGGTGGCCAAAAAACCATTTCTTATGCGGATTACAAGGCGGGTAATCCTGATAACGTCTTATGCCCTTCTCGCATCTCTTGCTCCGAAGACGGAAATTACTTTATAACCAATCCGGTTAATGACGGCACAAGAAACGATAATGTAGGTTTTGGTTTTGGAATCAATATTGAAGAAAAATTGAAAGTAGATGCTACCGTGGCCGAAGACCTTGTATTCCGCAATCCGTTTCAGGGTGAAGGCCGCTTAATCAGCAGAATTTCTGCAACATACTCGTTCTAAGCATTTTATGTGGGGTATAGGGTATAGGGTATTGGGAGGAATAGCATTCCTCCTAGTTTCCTGCTCAGACCCCTCTTTTGTGATACATGAGCGTTTGGAAGATACCTTGCAGGGTGATTTGGAGAGCATGGTTGCGCAGATAATCAAGGGTTCAAGCGAGGCTAATGTTTTGGATACCCCGTATTTTGTGATAAGGAATATTAAGGAATTTCGCGGCGATACGGCCAGAATTTATTCCGCTTACGCAGAAGTTGACTTTTATTATTTCAAAGACATAAAAATAGCCGAAAAACGCAAATTCCGCTACGATGCGTCTAGGCACTATTGGGACAGATATTTTAAAGAATTATTTTATTACTAAAGTTTTTTTCTATTTTGACCGATATAGAGTATAGAGGTGATATTATGCAGATTTCCGATGTTTATGTGCAAAGCGGCGCTGCCGACTGGGCTAGAAAGGTCTCCGGAGGGGATCCTTCCACCCATGAGAAAAAGGAAAAAAAGACGGAAACCGGCAAAACAGCAGCGGCTCAGGTTTCCATATCTGCGGAGGCCGGCAAAAGCTCCTCTGCGGAGGCTTTGGTCAGAGCAAGGGCAAACGCCCTGCCCGAAATAAGGGAAGAGAAAATAGCCGTAGCCAGAGAACGCATAGAAAGCGGTTATTACAATACAGCGGAGTTCAGCAGAGAACTCGCAGACCATTTGGCAGAGGGTTAAACTTTGGCAAATGGCTAGGCTGTTTTTCTTTATTTGCCTTGTTGTTTGGGCATTTGGTTTAGTGCAAGCAGAAGACGCCTGGTTTTCGGCGAAACTCCCTATAAACGGCAAACTTTATCCGGTAACGGCTAGAATTCACACGCAAAAAACGGCGGACAGCCTTGAATTTTCAGCAGAAATGCAGTATCGCTCCATTGACACCTCTTTTTCAATGCACACGATAGGGGTTTATAATACAGCCAAAGAGCGCCCTGTTTGGCAAAATTCAATTAGAGACGGTTTATATTCGGTTGAGTGGAGTTTCAGGGATTACAGGGAAGAGCAGGCTGCCCTTTATTGGCGCAATAGGTATAGCGACGGCTTGACTACCTTTGAAAATGAGGCTATACCGGAGGAATTTCTCTATTTTTTAACGGAAAAGATAGATTCCATCAATCCCAGAAAAGAGTTAAAAGTGCTTTCTCCGGTTTGGGAAATCCCCTTTGTTCCTGATGCTTGGATTATAGATGCCAGGTACACCGGGCAAAAAATGCGTATTTATGGCGTTGATTGCTATCAGGTTATATACACAAGGGTGAGCGATGGGGCCAGTGCCGAGTATTATATTACCAAAAAAGGCAAACAGGTATGGCGTTTCCAAACCTTCAGGGGTGTATGGTTTGACAGGGTGCAGTAGCATTTTTCTAAATTTCCGCTCATGGAAACAGAAAATACAGAACCCACAGTAGAGCAAGCCGATGAAAACGGTGAAGTTATAGTCAAAGAGCTTGCAAAGGAATTTCTCTCAAAAGGCGCATGGTCCACCATAGCTTTTCTTTATCAGGAAAGGGACAAAAGCGGTGATTTTGGCGAGGTCAAGGTGACGCTTAGGCGCTATCAAAAAATCGCAGGTGTTTACAAGCAGCGCAGCAAGTTCAATGTGAGCAGCAAAGCACAGGCCGAGCAGATTATAGAAGTGTTAAAGAAGTGGTATGAGTTGTAGCTTTTTTTCAGCCATACCGAATAAAAAATTCCCGTGGCAAAAGCGTTTAAAGCCTCTAGCCGAGGCTCTGTTGAAAAAAGAGAAAAAGAACACGCCGGTTAGCGTTATCCTTTGCGATAATGCGAGGCAAAGAGAACTGAACTGCAATTTTCGCAAACTTGACCATGTAACCGATGTTCTCTCTTTTGTTTGGAACGAACCCTCTCTTTTGGGTGAGATTTACATAGCCGAAGGGCAGGTTAAAAAGCAGGCCTTTGTTTACGGTAATACGTATTACGGGGAGTTAAAGCGAGTGCTTGTTCATGGGCTTTTGCATTTGTGCGGTTATGACCATCATAGCAAGGCGGAGCGCAAGATTATGAGGGAGCGGGAGAGGTTATATAGCGGAAAAATATAATATTCATTCCATAATGCTTCCCCCAGAGGCTCCCTTACACCCAAAAAACCGCCAAAATGCCCAAAAAACTTGATATTAACCTTAAAATTTACTATATTTATCCGTTAGAGATGCAAAAATACACTTCCAGAGGCTTAGAGCTAACCTATACGGGTATAAACCGTATGGGCGGCTGGTGTATTGCTGAGACAAGGCATATACAACATTGCTTGCCAGCCATATATTTTACCCCCCCCCCCCCCCCCCCTATTAGATACCTGTATAAGAATTGCTGTAAATGCTTTTCTAGGTGCGTTTAACAACCGGAGGGGCAACAATGAAATTCACCTTAACCCTCAATCAAAAGGAGTTCAATATGAAAAAAGCAATAATAGCATTGCTAGTAATCTGCACGGCGGCTTTTGCCCAGCAAAAAGGCACATTCAAAGATTCCCGTGACGGCAAAACATACAATACCGTCAAAATCGGCACCCAGACTTGGATGGCGGAGAATTTGAATTACGATGCTAAGGGTAGCAAATGCCTCAGTAACAAACCGGAAAATTGCAAAAAATACGGCAGGCTTTACGATTGGGCAACGGCTATGAATATAGATGTAAAATTCAACGGCGAAATATGGTACGGAAGTGATGTAAAGCATCAGGGTGTTTGCCCGCAAGGCTGGCATTTGCCGGACAGCACGGAATGGCAAACTCTTGCAAATTTCGTAGGTGGCAGCGGAAGAATTGACGGAAAGAAGCTAAAAGCGAAAAGCGGTTGGAGTTATTTGGGAAAATCCGACAACGGCACAGATGACTACGGCTTTTCGCTCCTGCCAGGCGGCGAAGGCCATGATGATGGTGGTTTTTTCAATAGCGGCGGCAATGGCGACGGCACTTGGCAGAGCACCTCATATAGACGTTCAGTACCCGACCACGTCGACGATGTCGTCTTCGCCATCTGCTCCCAGTTGAAGCTCAATAATAACTCCATATTTGAGAGCAGTACAAGTTGTTGGAGGAAGTACCTACATTCTGTCCGTTGCATTCAGGACGCTAACACTAAAGAAGAAGAAGCAAGGGCCAAAGCTGCACGAGAAGCCGCCGCCGCTAAAGAAGCGGAAGCACGAAAAGCAGAAGCGGCACGAATGGCTGCTGTGCAAAGTTCTTTCACCGATTCAAGGGACAAAAAGACCTATAAAAGCGTTAAAGTCGGCGAGCTAATCTGGATGGCGGAGAACTTGAATTACGATGCAAAAAGCAGCAAATGCTACGACAACAAACCGGACAATTGCAAAAAATACGGACGCCTATACGACTGGGATGCGGCAAAAACAGCTTGCCCTTCCGGTTGGATGCTGCCGACTAAAGAAGAATGGCAAACCCTTGTGGATTCTGCAAGTCGTGGCGGTTATCCGGGAAGAAAACTCAAAGCGAAAAGCGGCTGGAGAGAAGGTATCAGCAAAGAATATGGCCGCAATGGCACGGACGATTTTGGCTTTTCTGCCTTGCCGAGCGGCAGCTACGATGGTCAATATGGTAAATTCACAAACAATTACGTCAGTTGGTGGCTTGGCACGGACAATAATAATTGCGGATCAGTCACCATTTGGGACGACCGAGAAGAAGTGATAGTGGGCGGCGGCGGGAGTTGCAGTGGAGGTAAGTCAATGACCGCTATCCGTTGCGTTCAGGTTGATAAAGCTGCACGAGAAGCAGCAGAGGCAGCAGAAGCAGCAAAAAAATCTGCTATACAACGAAGTTCTTTTACCGATTCAAGGGACAAGAAAACATACAAAGCCGTGAAAATAGGCACTCAAACCTGGATGGCGGAGAATTTGAATTACAATGCGGAAGGCAGTAAATGTAGGGAGGACGTACCTTGCGAAAAATACGGCCGCCTTTATGACTGGAATACCGCATTGAACGTCTGCCCAAGCGGTTGGCATTTGCCGGACAGCACGGAATGGAGAACCCTTGCGAACTTCGCCGGTGATATTAGGTTTGCGGGAAAGAAGCTGAAAGCGACGAGCGACTGGGGCGTGTACGGCAGGGGCGACGGCAAGGGTACAGACGACTACGGCTTTTCCGCCCTGCCGGGCGGCATATACATCGCCAGTTCGAAAATTATAGGTGCTGGCGGTAATTGGTGGAGTGCCACTAAAGGTGGTGTCGGTGGCGTTCTCTACAATATGAACGACAGCGATGGTAAAATCCTCTTGAGCTTTAGTAGTAAGTCCGATTTGCTATCTGTTCGTTGTTTGCAAGACGGAACACAAAGAACGGAGACAGCACGAGTAGCTGCCCTAAAAACTTCTTTCACCGATTCAAGGGACAAAAAAGCATACAAAAGCGTCAAAATCGGCGACCAAATCTGGATGGCGGAAAATATGAGTTATGATGCTAAAGGCAGTTTTTGCTATGATAACAAACCTGACAACTGCTTAAAATATGGCCGTCTTTACGACTGGAATACGGCAACTAAAGTCTGCCCAAGCGGTTGGCATTTGCCGAACAACGGGGAATGGCAAACTCTAACGAATTTCGCCGGTGGCGACAAAGTTGCCGGAAAGAAATTCAGAACGGAAGAAGGCTGGAATGCCGGTGGCAACGGCACAGACGACTACGGCTTTTCCGCCCTGCCGGGCGGCGGCCACAACAAATATTTTGGCGGTTTCTATGAAATAGGCATTGGCAGCGGCTGGCATAGCATCACTGAGCGTGGCAGCGCCAGTTATCATTACTATATAGAAGGAAAGAATACCAGCAGCAAACTGGAATATAACGTAGACAAGGGAAACTCGCTCTATGTTCGTTGCGTTAAGGGCGATGCACCAAAAGATTCTCCCCCAGCAACCCCATCCAATGACCCGGCAAAGAAACCCACTCCGGCACCGGCTCCAAGCCCAACACCCACGCCAACGCCAGCCCCAACACCCACGCCAACGCCTGCACCGGCAAACAACTCCTCAACCACAATGTATTGCGTAATCTACATGGGCGGCAAACTGACAACCTGCACAGAGATGAAAGACACAAAGGAGAACAAATCCAAATGCGACACGCAAAACAAAGGCCTGAAAATGGTGCGTGGCGAAGCCAAATGGACAGCCAGCAAGCCTAGCGTTAAGTGCGGGAAATAACCGCAACGCCCCGCCGCTGGCGTAGCGGGGGGCTTTTGAATAACATATTTAAATTTTCTATCTTATCGCCATGCAATTATCCTACACATACTGGCAAAATGACGGCTTTTATATTGGGCATTTGAATGAATACCCTGAATATGATACTCAAGGCAAAAATTTGCCTGAACTAGAAGCTATGCTTAAAAGCTTGTATGAAGATATTTCTAGCGGCGAGTTGCAAGGAATTAGGCGTGTTGGGGTATTGGAATACGAAATGGCATGAAACGGCAAATACTGATTAATAAAATCACCGAAGCCGGAGCGGTTTTTGTAAGACACGGCGGAAATCACGACTGGTACAGAAATCCAATGACTGGGGTATGTCAGCCAGTTCCTAGACATAGGGAAATAAACGAATTATTGGCTAATTCAATTATCAAAAAATTATCCTAAATATCACCGCACATTTGCAACGGGGTGTGCATTGCAGGGGTGTAAAGGACTAACCGCAACGCCCCGCCGCTGGCCGTTAGGCTGGCGGTTTACTATTTTGTATATTACTGCCTATGGCAACTTCCACTTTTGACAAAAGAATAATAGTTAGCAATGCTGCCGCAAAACGGCTTTCGGCCATGTTTGCAGAACCGGCAAAACCATTGCCTAACATTAGCAAATACCTCC
>JAISSJ010000055.1 GCA_031273195.1 Candidatus Fibrimonas sp. | reverse complement strand
GGAATTGCCACCGCCTGAATTCCAAGCGCTTTGCTCGCTAAAATGCCCAGCGAATCGCCTCTGAACCAGTTTCCGTTTTCATCGGAAAGAAGGGGCCTGTCGGAATCTCCGTCTGTGCTTGCCATGCAAAATAAATCGCTGCCTAAGCAATTCTGTTTTGCGAAATCAACATCTTCCTTGCGAATGGCCTCCGTATCCACAGGGATAAATTTTTCGCTCCGCCCAAGAGCTTTGACATTTGCTCCGAGTTCGGTTAAAATTTCAACCGCAACGTCCCTGCCAACTGCGGAGTGCTGGTAAAATGCGATGTTTGTTCCCTGCAAGGAATCTTTTGGGAATAAATTTAAAATATATTCCTTGTACATTTTGAGCGCTTTGCCGTTGGAGATAGGCAAGTCTTTTATCTCTACAACTTCGGGAACGTCCACACTTTGCCCGCGAATGCCGAGTTCATCGGCTTTTGTTATTTCGCCTTGATAGCCGCAAAATTTTATGCCGTTTCTGCTGTCTGGTATATGGCTGCCTGTTACCATAATGCTCGGCACAGAGTTTTTTATTCCGTAGAGTGCGAGTGCGGGGCTTGGCAAAAATCCTTGATAGTCGCATTTAAATCCCAAGCTCTTTGCCGCCGCCATGCAAGCCGCAATTATGCGAGGAGTGCTGGGCCGCAAATCTCCGCCAAAGGCCACAGTTTTTTTTGCGTTTTTTTTTGAAGAACTGCAAATATGTTGCAGGAAGCCTAAGGTGTAAGCATAACATACTTCATTTGTCATATTGCTTACAAGCCCACGTGCTCCGCTTGTTCCAAAAGCAACACCGCTTGTGTCCATCAAGGAAGATATGGATGCTTTGTTTTGTTTAGGCATAGAATAAAAGATAGAAAAATTTATGCCGCTACTGCGCTCCCTTTCCCGTCAAAACAACGTAAATGGTTCTGATTAAAATCTGAGTATCCAAAAGAATAGAGGCGTTGGACAAATAATAAATATCATAGCCGAGTTTTATTTTCACATCTTCAATATCGTTGTCATAATAATGGCGAACTTGAGCCCAGCCTGTTAAACCGGGTTTCATCTTTAGGCGGCTTGCGTAAAAAGGAATTGTTTTGCGGAGCTTCTCTATAAACACGGCGCGTTCTGGGCGAGGGCCAACCATGCTCATATCTCCTTTTAAAACGCAAAGAAGCTGCGGAATTTCGTCTATGCGGAACCTGCGAATAATTTTGCCGACTCGTGTTATGCGGCTATCATTCTTTTTTGCCCATTGAGGGCCGTTTTTTTCGGCATCGCTGCACATGGAGCGGAGCTTGTAAATAGTGAACGGCCTTGAATACAAACCTATTCTCTGCTGCTTGTAAAAAACAGAACCTTTGGAGTCCAGCTTGATTGCAATGGCTGTTATCAAGAGCAGAGGCAATGTAGTCACAAGCAAAAGCACCGCTATTATTATATCCATAATTCTTTTTACGGTTGCTTGCCAGGGAAGCATGTTCAGCACAAAGAGTTCCTGCAATTCTTTAGTGTGCACAAGCGTGGGCTGGTTGGATGTTTTGAAATTCTTAGCGTATTCCCACAAGCTAGGTACCAGATAAACCTGCACAGGCAAGTGCGCCACCCAGTATAAGATTTCGTTTATCTTTTTCTCGGAGCTATTGCGGTGAGCTATCACAATCGCCTGCACATTGTTTCTTTTAATGAGGTTGGGCAAGTCCGAGTATGTTCCTAGAATTTGCAGACCCTCAAAAGTTTTTATATGGCCTTGAGTTTCCTCAACAATGCCGATGACTTTTTTTCCGAGCTGCGGGTTATCTCGGAACAGGCGCGAATATTCCCGTGCTTCGCTTGTGCAGCCCAATAGAAGAATATAGTCTGCACCCCAGCCTCTGTTCAAGAAAATTCTAAGTACCTTGCAAACCAAGAGTCTTAAGATGCTAACCGAGAGCCAAACGGAAAAGAAGTAGCCTGTTATGCGTTGAACATCGTTAAAAAATTCGCTTGTGTTTAGGGTATTGCTCCCCGTATTCCCTGAGATAAAGGGTATGAACAAGTCGCCGAACAGGGCGGCTACGGCAAAGCAATAGATAACGCATACGGTTTTTAGAATGTGCAGAACGTGTGCGGTTCTGGAGTCCAAGAGCCAGCGGCGGTAAAGCCCTGCGCACAGAAATACCAGAAACCAGATTAAAACGGCAAGAGCGGCAAACTCAACGTATTTCGGAAAAAGCAAGGCAAAGCACATAGCGTTTGCCATGCAATCAAAAATTATGAACAAAATCTTTTCCAGCGTAGAAGCTCGCATAATTCAAAAGAAAATATATGAAAGAATTTTGAAAAAAACGCTGATTTTCCCCAAAAATACAATTTTTTACATAGAAAATACCTACAAAATACAATGCTGATATTTTTATTACATTGTTGTTTCAATTTTCTATAATCGTCTCTTGGTTAGCGATTTACTATATTACCAGCATGACTACTGTAACAATGCAAAAATTCGCCACGCAAATAGATGAGATGCTTGGCGAGATTGACAATAATGGAGACGCTTTGCTTGTGGAGCGGGAGCAAGGCAATTTTATGATTATGCCGGAACGGGATTACAACAGCATTATGGAAACTTTGTATTTGCTGAGTACCCCCACAAATGCTGAACATTTGCAACATGGAATTGAACAGGCAAATTCAGGCTCGTATTCTATAAAAAGCATAGATGATTTATGGAAATAGCATTTTCAGAGACTGCTCAAAAAGATATTGATTTTTGGAAAAAGTCGGGTAATACAGCAATTCAGCAACGGATAGACAATTTATTAAGTTTGAGGTTAAAACCTGCCAAATCACGGGGAAACGTTTTTGGCGAGGTATCGGCACCACCATTGGTGCAAATTCTTTTTTGTTCACCGCTTGCTTACGCTAGCGGCGGCAACTAGGATGCCAAGGCACCCCAACCGCTTAGTCCTTCACGCAACGCACAGAGAACAGGTCAGTCTTATTGTAGTTGTTCCTGTCCACATTGCTGAAGTAGTAGTCCATGTTCCGGAGGTAGGCGCTGCTGGCACCGCCCTCTGTAGCACTCCACCAGCGGCCGTAGTCACCGACAATGCTGAAACTGCCAAACGAATTGCCGTAGCCGCCCGGCAGGGCCGAAAACCCGTAATCGTCCGTGCCATTGCCACTATTCCGCCCGCTCGCAGCCTTCAGCTTTGTTCCAGCCGTACTGGAACCGCCAACAGCCTTCATCAGCGCATCCCAATCCGTATCGCTCGGAATATGCCAACCAGGAGGGCAAATATAGAAAATTACAAATGTTATCGGGCAGGCGAGTTTTTTTTCAAGGAAAGCGTTCTGCAAGGCTATGAGGAGTTCCTACGGCGCAGACATAACCACAAACTCCCCCTTCTTCCAACTCACCACAATCTTGGAATCAGCCTTTATATTCCCCGAAATAATCTCCCTGGAAAGGAAAGACTCCAAATGCTTCTGAATATAACGCTGAATCGGGCGCGCTCCGTATTGGGAATCGTAGGATTCCTCTATGATGCCCTCCGCAACAGCCGGTTCAAAAACAACATCTATCCTCTGTGCGTTCAGCCGCTTTGCAAGGGCGTTCAGCTTGATTTGCGCAATCTGCACAAGCTCTCCCTTTTCCAAAGGCTTGAATACAATGGTGTTATCCAGGCGGTTCAAGAACTCCGGGCGGAAAAATGTTCTCAAATCCTTCTCCGGCAAGTTTGAGGTCATCAGAATTAGGGTGTTTTTGAAATTCACCTTGCGGCCCTTGCCGTCCGTCAAATGACCCTCGTCAAGCACTTGAAGCATGGCGTTGAACACATCGGGGTGGGCTTTTTCCACCTCGTCAAAGAGGAGCACAGCGTAAGGGTGCGTCCTCACCGCCTCCGTTAGCTGACCGCCTTCATCGTAGCCCACATAACCCGGCGGCGCACCTATGAGACGTGCTACGCTGTGCTTTTCCATATACTCGCTCATGTCAAAACGGAGCATCGCCTGCTCGCTGTCAAAAAGCTCGGCGGCCAAGGCACGAGCAAGCTCGGTTTTTCCAACTCCAGTGGGGCCAAGGAAAAGGAAACTCCCTATCGGGGCATTTTCCCTTGAAAGCCCGCTCTTGTTGCGTAAAATAGCGAGCGAGACCTCCTCAACCGCCTCGTTCTGGCCTATCAATCTTTTGTGCAATCTCTCTTCCAAATGCAGAAGTTTTTCCTTTTCGCCCTCACGCAGGCGGGAAATCGGAATGCCTGTCCAGTGGCTCACAACCTGGGAAATATTCTCCTCGGTCACAACTTCCGAAACCTCGTCTGGCTCATTGGTTCGGAGTGCGGCTTCCAAATCCTCTGTTGTTTTTTGCAGCATCGGGATTTTGTTGTACTTCAACTCCGCCGCCTTTTCCAACTGGTAAGACGCCTCGGCTTTTTCCATCTCCTCTTTTGCGGCACGGAGTTCCTGCTGTGCATTTTTCAATGTCTCAAAGCGAAGCCGCTTTTGCTGCCAACGATCCTGCTGCTCCTTCACTTCCAAATCAACGGTTTTCAATTCCTCTTGCAGTTCCTTTAACCGCTCTTTTGAGGCAGCATCGTTTTCCATCGCAAGGGCTTTTTCCTCAATGCGGAGTTGCAGTTGCCGTCTTTGCAGGGTGTCTAAGGCTTCCGGCACGGTGTCCAGTTGAGTTTTCACCATGCTCGCCGCCTCGTCTATCAAATCCACGGCTTTGTCCGGCAAAAAACGGTCTGAAATATAGCGGCTGGAAAGTTGCACGGCGGCTACCAAGGCGTTATCCTGAATGCGAACTCCGTGATGGGCATCAAAACTCTCCTTTATCCCTCTCAAAATGGAAAGCGCCTCGTCTTGGCTTGGCTCCGCTACCGGCACGGGTTGAAAGCGGCGTTCCAAGGCGGCATCCTTTTCTATGTATTTTCTGTATTCCGACGTTGTGGTGGCTCCTATGCAATGCAGTTCGCCACGTGCAAGGCCGGGTTTAAGCATATTGCCCAAATCCATGCTCCCCTGCGTTTTTCCTGCGCCAACTATATTGTGAATTTCATCTATAAATAAAAGCGTGTCCTGCTCCTGTTCAAGCTCGTCCAGAACGGCTTTCAGCCTCTCCTCAAATTCGCCCTGATATTTTGCTCCGGCGATTAAAGCGGACAAATCAAGGGAAAAAATCTTTTTGCCTTTCAAGGCATCGGGGACGTCGTTTTTGTGAATGCGGTGTGCCAAGCCCTCAACTATGGCGGTTTTTCCAGTCCCCGGCTCGCCTACCAAAACCGGATTGTTTTTCGTTTTTCGTGCCAAAATTCTAATCACCCTGCGAATCTCTTCCTCGCGCCCAATCACGGGGTCAAGTTTACCTTCTGCGGCAAGCGAAACCAATTCTTTTCCATACCTGTTCAAAGCGGAATCCTCTTTTGCAACCGCCGCCGCACTCATCGGGTCTGAGAGCCAAGTGCGAACAGCCTCAGCATTGCCAAGGGCACTTTCAAAAATCGCCGCCAACTGTTTTTCACCGGTGTTTTTCATCAAGGAGATGAGCAAGTGCCCGGGTTCGGCGGAACTGCCCTGCTCCGAGCGCACAATTTTCACAGCGGCTCTAAGCACATTGGATAAATCGCTGCTCGCATGGTTGTCGTGGTCGGTGCTTTCAACTATGCGTGGCAGCTTGTCCAAAATTTTTTGGACAGCGGTACGCATTTCCTGAGTTTTGGCATTTTTCGCTTTGAACAGATTTTTTAATCTGCCGTCGGGGTTTTCCAATAATGCTGCTGCCAAGTGCGGGGTGTCCCACTCGCCGTGGCTCGCCTTGTCTTGTATTTCTTGCGACTTGGCGAGTATTCGCTCTGCTTGTTTTGAAAATTCTTGCATGTTCTTTTTAAGGCAAAGGGTGTGCCAAATAGCGGATTGCCGATGAAATGCAGGGAGTAGGGAATGAGGTGCGGGGAGCGGGCGGGAAAATGTTTAGATTTGAAACGTTTTTTGGGTGGGGTAGTGTTTAGAAATGAAGCCCGCCACCTCCGCCACAGGAACCATTTCTATTTCCTTGCTGCCGCGAAGTTTCCATTCAACCTTATTCTCGGCGAGCCCCTTTTTGCCAATGGCTATGCGAATTGGAATTCCCCACAAATCGCCGTCTTTAAATTTAACTCCGGGTCTCTCGTCTCGGTCGTCAACCAAAACCTCAACGCCTTGCTCGGTTAACTCCTTTTCCAGTTGTTCGGACACTTGCAAAATCTCATTGTCCTTTGCAATCGGCACAATCAATACATGGAACGGTGCAATGGACATGGGCCAAATGGGGCCAAAGTCATCGTGGCTGTTTTCAATAACGCTTGCCATTAAACGGCCAACGCCTATGCCGTAGCAACCCATTATCGCAGGCTTAACCTCGCCGTTTGCATCCGTGAAAACGCACCCCATGTCTTCGCTGAACTTTGTGCCCAGCTTGAATATGTTGCCAAGCTCTATGCCACGGGTTTCGCTCAAGGGCTTTTCGCATTTTGGGCAAAGGCAGTTCTCGGCTGCTTCTGCGATGTCTGCGGTTTCAAAATTTGCAAAATCCCGTTTTGGAACGCAATGCTTAAAATGGTAGCCTTCCTCGTTTGCGCCAACGATTAAATCTGTGCTTTCGGCTGCTCCGATGTCCAGTATAGCTCTGCAATCTTTTGCATTTATCGGGCTTGCATAGCCGGGTTCCATTCCGCTTGCCCTTATCAACTCTTCCGATGCCGGAATTAAAACCTTGCTCTTTAAATAATTCCTGAGTTTTGTTTCGCTTACTTCCAAATTTCCCTGAACAACAACGGTCACCAGCTTGCCATCAACATCAAAGAACACGCATTTGCCGGAACTTTCCGGGTTTGCGTTTAGGAATTGGCAAACTTCTTCTATGGTTTTTTTGTTGGGGGTTGCGACTTTTTCCAACAAAGGACAGTCGCCTCCAACCGGTTGCCGTTTGAATTCGGCGATTTCCCTGTTCGCTTGGTAGCCGCAATGCTTGCAGATTATTAAATAATCTTCGCCGTTTGGCGTGCTCAACATAAATTCGTGGGCTATTTTTCCGCCCATTATTCCGGTATCGGATTGCACTATTACAGGTTCAATTCCAACCCTGCGGAAAATTTTTTGGTATGCCTCGTATTCAAGCTCGTAGTATTTGTCCAAGTCTTCGGCTGTGGCATGGAAGCTGTAGGCATCTTTCATCTCAAATTCGCGCACCCTTATCAGGCCGCCTCGTGCCCGGGCTTCGTCCCTATACTTTGTTTTGAACTGGTAAAGCATAAAGGGCAGTTGCTTGTAGCTGGAGAGCACATATCGCACCATATCGGTAATCGCTTCTTCGTGGGTCATGGCGAGCACCATGTTGTGGGCGTTGCGGTCTTTGAAACGGAGCAGTTCATCGCCTATGGCTTGGTAGCGGCCAGCCTCGCTCCAAAGCTCGGCGGTTTGCACCACGGGCAGGTCTGCTTCCAAACCACCGATGGCGTTCATCTCTTCCCGAATTATATTTTCAATTTTGCGGATAACCCTCAGCCCCAAGGGTAAAATGCTGTATATACCTGTGGATAGAGGCTTTATGTAGCCGCCGCGCATCAAAAATATATGGCTGGGCAACTGTGCGTCGCTTGGAATTTCGCGAAGCGTTGTGAAAAAGAAATTTGAAAGCTTCATTTTTCTTCGGTGGTCACCACAGACAGCTTGTTTTGCTTAAATTTGTTCATGGCTATGGTAGTGGGCTTTTCTTCCAGTTGTATAAAGCCCTGATATGCCTGGTTATTTATGAACCGGGCCTCCTTTGACATCATAACCACAGCCTTAAAGGAGGAGCCATCGCACCTCCTGCTGGCATAAACATCGTCCAAATAAACTTTTTGGTCTAGCATTGCGCACCTCTTTTTTATAGGGAGCATAAATATAGAAAATTACTACATTTCCAAAAAATGCTTCTTTCCCTTGAACAATGCGGGTTTAGAAACCTAAAAGAATTTTCTTTGGATTTTTCCGAGGGAATAACGATAATCAGCGGGCAGAATGGGCATGGGAAAAGCAATCTGCTGGAAGCCATTCATATTATTTGCCAGGGTTTTTCCTTTAGAACCAAAACTTTGCAGGAAGCTATAGACTGGAATGCGGCTCATTTTATTTTAAGGGCAAAGACCGTCGCTGCTTTTGACGAAAAAAACGAAGCTGCAATTCAGGTGGATAATTCGGGGATAAAGGGCAAATTGAACGGCAAGGAGTTTCGCAGGGCGAGTGCGCTGTTCGGCTCGGCGCCTCTTGTTTTTATTTCGCCGGAAGATATACGGCTTGCAAAAGGAACGCCGGAAAACAGGAGAAGTTTTCTGGACGAGCTTTTGTGTTTTTGCAAAAAGAGCAATCTGGATTTGCTGCGCAGGTATCGCAGGGTTTTGCAGCAGAGGAACCGCTGGCTAAAGGATAATTTAGAAGGCAATGCCGCGGGTGGAGAGTATCTGTTTGAAGCCTTAACGGAGCAGTTGGCTTCCCTTGCGGTACTGGTCTGGGAAGAGAGAAAAGAGCTTTGTGGAATTTTAGAACCTCATATAAATAACTTTTACCAAATATTGTGCAACAAATCAGAGGAGATCAAATTTTCCTATGCAAGGGCTTTGAGCAGGGAAGATTTTTTGAAAAGCCTGAAAGAAAAATTCAATGCGGAAAGGGCAGCGGGAGCAACGCTTGCCGGTCCCCACAGAGACGATATTGAGCTTTTTCTCCAAGGGCATTCCATGCGGGATTTCGGCTCGCAGGGCCAATGCCGCTCAATAGCCCTTGCCATGAAATTCGCCGCCGCAGAAATCATAGAAAACCATTCCGGCACAAAGCCGATTTTGCTTCTGGACGATGTATTTGCCGAGCTTGACCATTCAAGGAGGGAGGCGGTTGCAAAAATTGTAAAGCAAAAGGAATGCCAAACATTTGCCGCAACGCCGAGCAAAGAGGATTTGCCTTTTCAGGGAGATTCCTGTTTGGATATTGGGGAAGGCAGTGTTATGTTCGGTTCTTTTTGCAAAGCAACTCTTGCCAGATAGCGGTAAATGTTGATTGTTTGGGCATTTGCTTCTTGGCCTCTGATTTTGAGTTCGCCATAGCGATAGTTTGCCGTTAAGTTTGCGAGCAAAAGTGAATCCGCTTCCGCTTCTTCCATACCCAAACTCCTCACCAAACCAACAATCGGCATATTTTCGGAAAACTCCGCATAATCACTCGGATTAGCCCCAAGCATAAAATTAATGCTCCGCCCTGGAAAATTATTCTCTATCACTTCAAAAATAAAACTCTCCCCACTCTCAACTAATTTCAAATCCGGATAGCTTCTAAAAATCTGCTCCCTGTACCAATCGCTGTAAGAAAGACTTTCATTTATAACAACAACATCCGTCCGGTAATTTTCAGCAAGCTGCATATACCACAAGGGATAAGTATCGTTATCGCCGTAGGTTATCAAAATGCCGTTTTGCGGAACGCTGTTCAAAACGTTCATGGCAAAATCACGTGCTATAAAATCTTTTGAGCGGTTGTGAGAGGCGAAATTGCAAATAAAGGGAACCAGCCACGCAAACACAAGCCCAAACGCCGCCAACCTGGCCGCTTTTTCCGAACTTAATCTTTGAAGGGCCGCTCCGCAGGAGACGGCAGCCATCATGGCAAAAAACAAAAAAGCCGGTGTAAAAAAATAATCCCTGCTTCGCACTTCTCTGTGAACGGCTTTTGGCGGCATAGGCATTTTTTTATTCTGTTCTTTCAAGGCACCGTTCCATGCAAAGAAAGTTCTCAATCCTTCCGCCGCAGGAGCGCCGTTTAACCAGTTTTCCCGCATTTCTCCCGAAATTGAGAAATAAAAATTGGATAAAACATTTATGCGTTCAAGGCTTGGCAAGTTCGGAATTGAATCAGGAACAAATTTTTTCAATTCTTTTATCTGCATATTCCATTGCTTGGTTCTGTGGCTTTCCGGCCTTGTGCCGTCTGCCATATTCAAATAGATAACAAGCCCAACCGAACTCAACAAGAACATCGCTGCTATTAAAACCACGCTTGGATTTTTTCTCAACAGCCACACGCCTGCAAATACGGCTATGATTGCAAACTCAAAAATTATCCGGTGAAAAAACTGAAATTTTTCCAAGGAACTTTCACCCCAAAGTCCAAGTTTCTGCGCACCTAAAGGAGCCGGGAGCCACTGGTTTAAATGATAACCTAGATAGCCGATGTTTTCCGAGAATCCCAACTGACTTGCAATGGCCCCCCTGCGATACAAGGCACGTTCAAACATGTTCATATCGCCGTATAGCTTTCTGCTCAACACATCCCTGAAATTTTCCATTTTAGCAGGATTGTTTTCATTTAAAAGCGGCACGGTAGAAGAGCGAACAGGAAGGTACAGTTGCGAAGACAAGCCGAGAATAATAAATAATGCAGCGGCGGCAAAAAAATTAACGGAAAATTTTCTGTTTTTTATTAAAACAAAAATCAAAATCACAGGCAAAGGCAACAGAGTAAAAGTGTGAATGCCAAAACCTAGGGTGGATATGTATAATATGAAAAGCAGGTATTTGCGTTCTAGAGTTTCTTTCCATTTTAATGCCGCCCAGATTTCCAGCATTATTATTAGCATTGAAATTCCGTAAACTTCCGCTTCTACCGCATTGAACCAAAAAGTATCGCCAAAGAGGGAAATTGAGGCGGCGAAAAATCCGAGCAGGTTCCGCAAACTTTGCCCGAAGTAAATTCGCTCATCCAATTTTTTCGGCAGAATTTTTATCGTGATTTCAAAAATCAGCAGACAACATAAAATTGAACTTATAACGCTTATTAAATTAACGGCAAAGGCTGGGCCATTTAGCCAACCGAACAGCAAAATAAAAAACCGTCCGAGCAAAACGAAAAGCGGGGAACCGGGCGGGTGCGGAATGCCAAGCACATTAGCCGCCGCTATAAACTCTCCGCAATCCCAAAAGCTAACAGTGGGTGCCATCGTAAGGGCATAACCGACAATTCCCAGCAAAAGAATTGCTACTCGCAAGCGCATTTTTCCCATTTCTCTTTTTCCATTCTCAATTTTTCCAGAGAATTGTAATCGGCTTTGCTGTTATCTCTTAGCTCGCAGAGTTTGCGATAGCCCTGTTCCAGTTTTTGCTGCCGCTC